>CAJPSJ010000009.1 GCA_905373295.1 uncultured Campylobacter sp.
CGCCGCGGTGGATTTTTTGTATTTTGCAAATTTAATCCAAAGCGTCATCGGTAAATTTAATGTCAGGCTGCCTGGCAAAAATTTGAAATTTTTAAGCGAATTCGAGCAGGCGCAGATCGAGCAGGGCGGCGAGATAGTGGGCTTTATCGGGCGCGTGGATTACGCCGTAGAGGCGGGGCGCGATCTGGATAAAAGCTATCTGTGCGAGATTGATTTTTCTAAGCTTAAATTTAAAAATATCGTAGCGGACGCTTATTCGAAATTTCCTAGCGTATCGCGCGATCTAAGTATTTTGGTGCCGAGCGGAATGCGTTTCGAGCAGATTAAAGAGTGTATAGACGCCCTTAAAATCGAGGCGCTAAAGGAATTTATCCCAAGCGATCTTTATAGCGACGAAAGCCTGGGCGATTCAAAGAGCCTGACGATCAGACTTGTATTTCAAGACCTTCAAAAAACGCTCTGCGACGAGGAAGTCGCGGGCTTTACCGATAAAATTTTAGCCGCGCTTAGCAGCGAGCTGGGACTTGGGCTGCGATGAGAATTTTTGCGCAAGCGGGCCCTTTGCGGGCGGAGATCTCAAATATCGCCGCGGATAAATCGATCTCGCACCGTGCGGCGATCTTTTCGCTGCTAGCGGAGGGAACGAGTAAAATTTCAAACTATCTAGCCGCCGAGGATACGCTAAATACGCTAAAGATCGTGGAGCTTTTGGGCGCTAGCGTGCAGCGCGTAGAGGGCGAAATTCTGATCACTCCGCCTGAGGTTATCAAAGAGCCTAACGTTCCGCTTGATTGCGGCAACTCGGGCACCGCTATGCGGCTATTTATGGGCTTTTTGGCGGGACGCGAGGGCTTTTTCGTGCTGTGCGGCGATCGGTATCTAAGCGAGCGCCCGATGAGGCGCGTTGCGGATCCGCTTTGCAAAGTGGGCGCTAAAATTTACGGACGAGCAGGCGGCGAAAAGGCGCCGATTGCGGTGCTCGGGCAAAAGCTCGGATATTTTGAATACGCGAGCAAAATCGCGTCCGCACAGGTCAAGACCGCTCTTATTTTAGCGGCCTTGCGCGGCAGCGGGTGCAGGTTTAGCGAGCCCGAGCTTAGCCGCGATCATAGCGAGCGGATGCTGAAAGCAATGGGCGCGCAAATTTCGCGAAACGGCCTTGCGATCGAAGTCGCGCCGCTTAGCTCGCTGCTTAGACCGCTTGAAATTTTTATCCCAAACGACCCCAGCTCGGCGTTTTTCTTCGCCGTCGCCGCAGCGATAACCCCGGGCTCGCGCATAGTGCTAAAAAATATGCTGTTAAACAAAACCCGCATAGAGGCGTATGAAATTTTAAAACGCATGGGCGTCGAGGTTAAATTTAATAAAACTAGCGAAATTTACGAGCAGATCGGCGATATAGAGGTCGCTTACGCGCCGCTTCACGCCGTAGAGGTGAGCGAAAATATCTCGTGGCTGATAGACGAGGCGCCTGCGCTTGCGATCGCCTTTGCCTGTGCACAGGGAAGTAGCGTGCTTAGAAATGCCGCCGAGCTGCGCGTGAAGGAGTGCGACCGCATAAAGGTAACCTGCGAAGGGCTTCGCGCCTGCGGTATTAAGGCGCGCGAGCTACAGGACGGCTGGCAGATCGAAGGTGGCGAGGCGAACGCGGCGATCATCACGCCGTGCGGCGATCATCGTATCGCTATGAGTTTTGCGATTTTAGGCTTAAGATCGGGGATGATCATCGAGGATAGCGATTGTATCGCGACGTCGTTTCCGAACTTCGCCGCGATTTTGAGACAGATCGGAGCCGGCGTTGAAGATTGAGATGGCGAAAAGCTACGGCTTTTGCTTCGGCGTTAAGCGCGCGATCAAGATCGCAGAAAGCGCCGGCGAGGCCGCTACGATCGGCGAACTGATACATAACGCCGAAGAGATTAACCGTTTAAAACAAAATTTCGGCGTCAAAACCCTGGAAGGCGTTAGCGAGATCAAGGACGAGCAAAAGCTCATCATCCGCACCCACGGCATCCAAAAGGACGATCTGCAAAGACTAAAGGCGCAAAACAAGCAGCTCATCGACGCTACCTGCCCTTTCGTTACTAAGCCGCAGCAGATCGTAGAAAAGATGAGCGCGGAGGGCTACGATATCGTGATCTTCGGTGATAAAAATCATCCCGAGGTAAAGGGCGTGAAATCCTACGCAAAATCGCGCGTATTCGTGATCATGGATACGAAGGAACTGCAAGACGTCAAGCTCGGCTCGCGCGTCGCGCTCGTTTCGCAGACTACGAAAAAGATAGAAAGCTTTACCAAAATCGCGGATTTTTTGATGCAGCGCGCGAGGGAGCTGAGAATTTTTAATACGATTTGTAATGCGACGTTGGAAAATCAAGAGGCGGTAAAAAGCCTGTCGCAAAAGGCCGACGTGATGATAATCGTAGGCGGAAAAAATTCCTCCAACACCAAGCAGCTTTTTTTAATTTCGCAAAATTTTTGCAAAGACAGCTATCTCATAGAAAATGAAAGCGAGCTTGAACGCTCGTGGTTTGAAAACAAAAGCCTCTGCGGCATCTCCGCAGGAGCTAGCACGCCTGATTGGATCATCAAAAAAGTGGTAGCGAGAATCGAAAATTTAACGCAGAATTTATAAGCCCTCTTATCAAATTTACTCTTAGAAATTTATCAAATCGAAAGCAAATTTTGGCTAGAATCGCGCATTTTAGTTCTTTTCAAAAAAGCACAAATAAATTTAAAGGAAGCATATGGCTGAGGTGAACGAAAAGGTTCAAAACCACGCAGAGGAAGATTTTGCGACATTGTTAGAGGAGTATGACGCCGGCAAGTCTCGCGACGAGGTCGTCACAGGTAAGGTTATCGCCCTTAAGGACGGCGAGGTTTTTATAGACGTAGGCAGGAAGTCGGAGGGCATTTTGGACGCCGCCGAGGTTAGCGACGATCAAGGAAACCCGCAGGTTAATGTAGGAGATGACATCAAAGTCGCTATTATCGGAAGCAGAGGCGGTCGCCCGGTCGTATCGTATAAAAAGGCTTTAAAGAAGGAAAAAGTAAAGGCGTTCATCGACTCCTATGATGAAAACGCAGAGAATGTCTATGACGTTAAAATTCTATCATTTAATAAGGGCGGTTTCGTTTGTGCTAACGCAGATGATGTGGAATTTTTTATGCCTCGCTCGCAAAGTGCGCTTAAAAACCCCAATGGCGCCGTCGGTAAAAATTTCAAAGTAAAGATCATCAAGGTCGATAGAGATGAGCAAAGCATCGTCGTATCGCGCAAGAAGCTACTTGATGAGGATCGCAAAGCAAGCAAAGAGGCGATCGAGAAAGTAATCGCCACTGAGGGCATCATCGAAGGCGTCGTCAAAAAAATCACCACCTACGGTATGTTCGTAGACGTAGGCGGCGTGGACGGACTCGTGCACTACAGCGAAATTTCATACAAAGGCCCGGTAAATCCAAGCTCGCTCTACAAAGAGGGTGATAAGGTTCCGGTTAAAGTTATCAAATACGACAACGATAAAAAACATCTCTCTCTTTCGATAAAAGAGGCGATGCCCGATCCTTGGAACGAGATCAAAGATAGCCTGGAAGTGGGCGATACGATCCGCGTAAAAGTAAGTAATATCGAGCCTTACGGCGCGTTTGTTGATCTTGGCAACGACATCGAGGGCTTTTTGCATATCAGTGAAATTTCGTGGGATAAAAATATCAAAAATCCGAAAGATTTCATCAGCGAGGGCGAGGAGCTTGACGTCGAGGTCGTAGAGATTAACCCTAGCGAGCGCAGATTGCGCGTAAGCCTTAAAAATTTACTCACCAAGCCTTTTGACGAGTTTGTTGCTAAGCATAAAGTGGGCGACGTGCTAAAAGGCAGCGTCACTACGATTACAAATTTCGGCGCGTTTGTGAGGATCGACGGCGTAGAGGGACTTTTGCATAATGAAGACGCTTCATGGGATCGCGGCGAGAAGTGCAAAAATTTATTCAAAGTAGGCGACGAGATCGAGGTTAAGATCATCAAGATCGACAAAGATACTCAAAAAATTTCTCTAAACCACAAAGAGCTCGGCGATAGCCCTATTAGCGATTACGCCAAGAGCCACAATCAAGGCGATGTCGTAAAAGGCAAGATCCGCGATATTAAAGAGTTCGGAATTTTTGTCGAGCTTGGAGGCGGTATAGACGCGCTTATCCGTAAGGAAGATCTCGGCAACGTAAGCGTAGATAGCCTAAAAGTGGGCGACGAAATCGAGGCTGCGATCGCTTTCATCGACGAGAAGAAAAACAGAATCCGTCTAAGCGTGCGTAGGCTGGCTCATCAGAAGGAGCGCGAGGCGCTAAATGAGATCAATAGTAACGACGACGAGAAGCAAAGCCTAGGGGATCTGATCAAAGATCAACTAAATAAATAAAACTCTTTCCGCAAGGCATCCCCGCCTTGCGGACCTACTTCAAAAGGTTAAATTTAATGAAAACTATCATAGTCTGCGACGCAATCCACAAAATCGGTTTTGATCTGCTTAAGCAAGAATCGGACGTTAAAGTAATCGACGCTACGAGCGTGCCCAAGAGCGAGCTTTATGGAATTTTAGGCGATGCGGATGTTGCGATCACCAGAAGCTCTACGGCGGTAGATGAGAAATTCCTTGACGCGGGCACCAAGCTAAAAGCGATCGTGCGTGCGGGCGTGGGCGTCGATAACTGCGATATTGACGGCTGCTCCAAGCGCGGCATTATTTTGATGAACGTACCTACGGCAAACACCATCGCCGCGGTCGAAATGACTATGTGCCATCTGCTAAATGCGGCGCGCAAATATGTAAATTCCTGCAACGATCTTAAAATTAATAGAATTTGGAAGCGCGAGAAATGGTACGGCACCGAGCTTTATAAAAAGAGCCTCGGCATCATCGGCTTTGGAAATATCGGTTCGCGCGTGGGGGTTCGCGCGCTTGCGTTTGGGATGAACGTCATCGCCTATGATCCGTATATCGAGCCTGAGAAGGCCACGAAGCTCGGGGTAAAATATACGAAAAATTTCGACGAAATTTTATCTTGCGATTTCATCACTATCCATACGCCGAAAAATCAAGAGACGATAAATATAGTAGGCGAGCCGCAAATAGCGAAGATGAAAGACGGCGTACGCCTAATAAATTGCGCTAGAGGTGGGCTGTATAATGAAAAAGCGCTCGCGAACAATCTACGCAGCGGCAAGATCGCGTATCTCGGCATCGACGTTTTCGACAAAGAGCCTGCGACCGATCACGAGCTTTTGGATATCGAAAATTTAAGCGCGACTCCGCATCTTGGCGCAAATACGCTCGAATCGCAAAGCAATATCGCCCGGGAAGCCGCGGAGCAGGCTATCAGCGCCGCACGCGGCTTAAACTATCCAAACGCTTTAAATTTGCCGCTTAAGCTCGAGGATCTGCCGCGCGGTATCGAGCCGTATATAAATTTGGTCTCCAAAATGGCTTATCTTGCGGCGCAGATCAACAAAGGCCCGATCAAATCGATCACGATCGAGGGCAGCGGCGAGGTGGTTCAGTATCTAAAATCGATGCTCGTTTTTGCAATCGTAGGCGCGTTGCACGATTCTTTGGGCGATTCGCTAAATTACGTCAACGCTAAATTTCTTGCGGATGAAAAGGGTATCGAGACGAGCTTCGGCGAGCTTGCGCGCAGTGTTTATAAAAGCGAGATCGCGGTTAAGGTTACGACCGACAAAGCGATCTCAAATGTCGCGGGTACGGTCTTTGACGGAAGCGAGGAGCGCATCGTAAATATCGGCGGATTTAAGACCGATTTTAAGCCGAAAGGCAAGATGATAATCTTTAAAAACACCGACGTGCCGGGCGTTATCAAGTCAGTCAGTACGATCCTAGCCGACGAAAATATCAATATCGCGGACTTCCGCCTAGGCAGAGGGGAGGAGGGGGACGCTTTGGCGGTTATTTTGGTCGATTCCGAAGTGCAAAAAAGCACGCTCGATAAACTAGCGGCGCTTCAAACCTGCTTAATGGTGCGCTACGCAGCGCTTTAATCCTTTTCCGCTTAGGAGGCGAAATTTAAAATTTTGCCTCATCCAAATTCTTTATAATTTAAATTTACAATCCAGCTTACGATGGTGTTTTATGAGACGATGCAGGAACGCGTGGCGAGGATTTTGGCGGAACTTGACATACGTGCAGAAGCCGGCACTTTGTGATTGATACATTGTGACATGCGTCCGGGCAGATACCTTTTAGCGTGTGGCTTTTGTAAGCGCCACACGCGCGCTCTAAATTTAACTCTCGTCGCGGTTCTGTTTTTAAATTTAAATTTCGTCCTTGCGGATCTGCTTTTAAATTTCATAATCGCGGTGCTGCCGATTAAATTTTGCCGCTATGCGGGTTTGGTACTAAAAGCTAGAGGTTGCGATGCTAAACGCGGTCGAATTTTATTTTGGACATGAAGCTAAGCAAGAGTCGCTTCCAGGAAGCATCGGAGCGTTAAATTTTATTTATAAGACAACGGCAAGACGCTTTTGCCTCAAATTTATTTGCGGCAGGCGCTTCATCTCTCTAATCGTATCGCTCGTTTAATTTCAGACAGCCGCCGAGAGATCGCATTGTTGATTAAATTTTACGTTTTTGCCGAAATTGCGCTTCTGTGAAAATTCCGCCCGGTGTAAATTTGGTCGATACAAAATTTCAGCCGCAATGCGCCCTGCTAATTTGTGAGTTTAAGCGTTTCGATTAGGCTTAAAATTTTGCGGATCTGCGTTTGGTATTCGCGCGCGAGCTCTATACTAGCGGGCCTATCAAAAAGCGTAGTTTCGAAAAGATCGGGCGCACCGTTTAAAAATAGATATAAGCGCTTATCCATAAATACCGTGCTCAAGCTGAACTCGCCGTTCGTTTCGCGATTTATTTCGCGCAGACGCTCCATAAACGCGGGCGTTAGCAAATAGCGCGCTTCTACTTTGTCATCCGCAAATACGCGAAAATCGCGCATAAAATCCACATCGTCCATCATCTCTTTTTCGCCGAAGATCTTGGCGTTTAGCTCCCTGCTTACCACTATCGTTTTACCCGAGGTTTTTTTCGAGAGCTCGCAGATCAGTACATTGCCGTTAAAGTCCATATAGTTATCGTAGAATACTTTGATCAACGCAATCGCCGCTATGAGCGGATTATCCGTTCCCATGTAAAACCTACTATTACTATGTACCTCGCTGAGGCTAAATTTAATCCCACAGTGCACGCCCGTAATCCGATCCTCGCTTTCGATCCCAGATTTCCTACCAATTCTAAATTTTTGAAATTCCTCTTCTTGCATACCGGTATAGGGATAATAGTTTAAATCCGCGTTCATATCGTTTATTACGGCGTGGACGAATATCTCTTTGTAAAATTTGTAGTAGCGAATTTCCGCTTCAGTTTTTTGACCGGCGCAATGCAGAAAAAATATCCAAAAGATCGGAAAAAAGATCAGGGCGCCCAAAAATTCGGCAATTTTTATTAGAGGAGTGTCTACTTTAACGCCGTTTAGAAACACTAATACGAACAGGACCGCAAAAAAGGCGGCTATACTGAGGTAGCGGTATCTATTAAAAGCTCTAGCGCACGCTTTTTGCTCGATTAAAGTCTGTGAAATAGCATCTTGCAAAGAAGGCGACATATCTATCCTTGAGAAAATTTCGCCCGTATTGTAGCGAAATTTAGCGGAATTCATAAAGAGCGAATTCCGCCGTATAATTGAATGGTCGAGATCGGAGCTTAATTTATGCAGTCCGCGCGGCGTAAATTTTAAAATCTTGCTCTTTGAAATTAGATCCGCGCCGGATTTAAAATTTAACGTATCGCGTAAACTTATATTTCACGCGAGCCGCCTTTGTAAATTTGCGATCACAGTATCCTGAGGCTGTCTGAGATGAAATACATAAAAATCCCGAGCCCGAACATCACGAAAAGCCCCGCAAATTCTATATAAAGCTTCAGGCTTACGAGCCGCTTCGAGCTAAGCTCATTTGCCTTCGCGCCGAAAAGCGCGGCTAAAAATATCACGACGCTCATTCCTAAGCCGATGAAAAGCGCACTTGCGACGCTAAGCGCGAAGCTTCCGAGGCTGAAGGCAAGTACAAAAATCAGGATCGTGCCTGGGCATGGCACGAGCGCCGCAGCAAGCGCGATAAGCCACTCTTGCCCTTTCTCGCCGCCGCCAGTCGCGCCATTTTGCAGCGAGCGAGATGAGGTTTGGTTTTTGAAATTTGCAGAATTTAAGACCTTTTTTTGCTCGTTTTGGCTAGGCGAGTTTTCTTGTAAATTTGCGGTTAAATTTGAATCCGAATTTAGCTCTGCCGTTGCGGCGCCCGAATTCTCAGCGTCTAAATACTGCGCGGATTCGTCACTTTGAATATTAAATTTAGAAAATTTATAGCTCTTTGACGTTGCGCCAGCGGAATTCCCGGCGTTTGCAAATGCCGTATTTTTTAAGCTGACGTCCGCCTCTGCGGTGTTTGCGGCGGAAGCGCAAGCGGCGCAGGAGCAGCCCGCATCGTGGCGGGTGCCCGATCTTACGCGGCGAGCTTTGTCGTAGATGATGAGCGCGGTTATGACGATGATCAGAAGCGCCGAAATTTTCGTGGTGATCGAGGCGGAGTTTGCAGAAACTATGCCTGCAACGTTTTGCAGCACGAACATGCTCGCGCTTACCAAAACGAGCGCTCCTAAGACGTGCAGAAGCCCGATTTTAAGGGCAAATCCAAAGGCTTTGACGTAGCTGCCGCCATGGGCTAAAAAATAGCTCGCCGTTAGCAGCTTCGCGTGCCCTGGGCCTGCCGCGTGGAAAAAGCCGTATATGAAAGAAAGCGCTAGGACCCATAGGATGGTGCTTGCGCTTGCATGCTCGCTGCTTACGCGAAACGCCGTTTTGAGGCTTTTCATAAAATCCATCGTCTTTTGCGCGACAAATCCCAGCGAGACCTCTTTATGCTGCTCGCTTGAAATATTGTCGCTGTCGGATGTGGCGCCGTTTTTGCTCGCGCTATTTTGCTCTAAATTTAAAGAACTCTCCTCGGGCGGTGTCGCGAGATTTTGCGTAGAATGCGCGGAATTTAAAGAGTTGTCTCGCCTCGCCGCAAAATTTTCGCTCACGCCTTTATCTGCAAGCGCCGCAGAATTTGCGGGACTACCTTTTGCCTGCGCGTCCTTTTTGGAGGCTTTATTAATCTGCGCGAGAGTATCCGAAGCGGCGATGTTTTTTTGAGCCTCTGCTGCAGCCTCCGAGACGATATCGCCGACGGATCTTTGGTTTGATCTGCGCGCCGAGGTGGAATTCGGTTTAGCTTGCCCGCCTTGCGCAAGTTTATCCTCTGAGCCCGCAAGGCTCTGCTGGCTAGATGCAAGACCATCCTGCGCTAAATCGGAGTTTGGCGCGCTTGAAATTGGCGGCTTTTTATCTGCGATCTTTGGCTTTTCGCCGCTAAATTCTATAAAAGTGGTGGCTAAATTTGAATTAGGCTTCGCTACAAAGCCCTCGCCCAGATTAATGGGCTTGTCGTCAAGCATTTTGAAATTGAAAAATCCCTGATCGTCGTTAATGGAAATTTTAAGAACGCGGTTATTGCGCAGCTCGAAGCCGACCTTTTGATCGAACTCAAACACGAGTCTGCCCTTTTTGACGAGGCTTATTGCGTTTTTAAAATTTCCCTTGATCTGCGTGCCTACGAGGTTGCTAAGCGCAGGCTTTGCGTTTTTTGGCGCTTGATCGTAGAATTCCGCCTCGCAAAGATAGTTTTTGGGGGTTAGATAATCGGTCATCGCCTTAGTTATCTCGGCAAGCTCGCTATTTTCAAGCTTGCCATTGGAATTTATATCGTAGGTCTGCATTATGACGTCGGTAAAATTTTGAGAGAAAAGCCACGAAAAATGCAGACTCACGATCTTGCCGTCTTGTGCGACGGGAGTGATGCTAACGTGCGCAGTGGGCGTGTATAGGGCGCACAGAGCGCACGCAAATATCCGCGAGCTAAAGATCGCGGATAAAATTAAAATTTTAATAAATTTCATCAACTACAAATTTTCTCCGAAAACGTCGATCGTCTTTTTCATCGTCTCATACCAATCTAGCGGCAGCTGATCGATCTCCATCACCTTTGCGCCCGTTTGCGCGGCGATGGTTTGCGCTGCCTTTTTGGAAAACTGCGGTGCGACGAAAATCACCTTGATCTTTTCCTCTTTGGCTTCCTCGATTAGCTCGGCTAAATCCGCAGGCTTAGGCTCTTTGCCCTCCACTTCAACTGCGATCTGCTCCAAATCGTATCGATGCGCGAAATAGCCCCAAGACGGATGATAAACCATAAATTTCTTTCCCTTGACGCCCGCTAATTTCTGCTTTGCGTAAGCGTCTAGCTCGTCAAGCTTTTTAGCAAATTTATCGAAATTTGCTTCGTAAATTTTAGCATCCTTAGGATACTGTTTGGTTAACGCGTCTTTAATATTTTTAGCTTGAATTTTTACAAGCTGCGGATCGAGCCAGATATGTGGGTCTAAGCCGCCGTGATGGTGATGGTGCTCGTGCGCCTCGTGGTCTTTGTCGCCATGCTCATGGTGCGCGTCATGATCGTGATCATCGTGATGCGTGCTATGAGCATGTTCATCGTGATGGTGATGCTCTGCCATAGCCATTTTAGTGATGCCATCTTCTGTGCGGATTATCTTCATCTTCGGATACGATGCGGCAAGCTTTGGTAGCCAGACTTCATCAAATTCTATACCGACTGCAAAATACAGATCGCTATTTTCTAGCATTTTCATCTCCGAAGGCTTAGGCTCGTATGTGTGCGGATCGGCGCCTTTACCAACCATCGTATTTACCTGCAGGGTATCACCTGCGATCTGTTCAACAAAATACTTCGTAGGAAGTATGGTCGTGGTGACCGTAGGTTTGGCGAATGCTACGCAACTAGCTGCTAAAAGCGTGAAAACAAGCTTTTTCATAAAATTCCTTTCCAAAAAAAATTGCGGAAGTATATCAAAAGCAACTTAGTTGCAACTTAATATAAATTTATCTAAATTTCGCTATCATCGCTTAAATTTTAAAAAAGGCGTAAAATGGATCCCGAAGATTTTTTAGCGAGTCACGATATCGCTCCTACAGCGCTTAGAGTGCAGATCGTGCAGATCCTAAGCGAGAAAAAATGCCCGGTAAGCTATGATGAACTAGTAGAACTAACAGGTGCGAATAAAACCACGATATATCGCAATATAGCGCTTTTGGAAGAGAAAAATTTGATAATTACCAGCGAAAATAATCATAAAAGCTTTTATGAGCTCACCGACGGCGCAAAAGCGTATTTTGTCTGCGAAAACTGCCATAAAATGGAGGAGATTTCGATGCCAGCTTTGCCACAAAAAAATGTCAAAAGTGTGCTCGTGCGAGGGTTGTGCGAGAAGTGCGGCGGCTGAGGCGGGAAATTTAATAAAAAGCGCTCAAGGAAATTTGGCTAAAACGCTAGGGCAAAATTTAACCGATTTTTAACGGATTTTTATAAAACAAACGATATAATCCGAGCGTTTCATATTTTAAAAGGGAAAAATTCAGTGAATAAAAACGATACGATAAAAGCAATAGAGAAGTTTGTGAGTTCTCAAGAAATGACGATGTTCCGTCTGAAAAAGGGTATCTACGGCGATGCGATGAAAAACCTGGATCAGGTTTTTACGCCGTATAAGGAGTTTGCCGAGTTTTTCAAAAATCCCGCAAATAGGCTGCAGGAGCTGTTAGGCAACATCGCGTACGAATCGATTTTAAACTACACTGAAGCAGGGCTATCGCACTGCGAGAAGATCCACTCGATCTATTTTGTGGAATCCAAAGGACTTTTCAAAAGTGGTCTAAAGTATATCGAGCCTGATGCGACCGCGAGAGAAAGAGCCAAGAGCTATTACGACAAATTGCTGGAAAATAATGAGAAGCTTAACGAATATATCGATATCGGCTTGCAAAGGCTACATGGCTTAGAAGCGAAGGTTTTCGAGTAGGCTAGGCTAGCTTTGGGGTTTGATTTGCGTGGCGAAATTCTATCTCAAATCCTTAGCGCTTAAAATCCTATGATTAAATTTCACACCTTTTACAGATCCACTTATACTATTTAATTCCGCGTTAGCGCCGCTTTTAATTGCACATATAACAAATAGGTTAGCTTTAGGAATTCTGTGCCGGCAGGCATTATCTGATACGATCAAAGAAATAATCTAAATTTTTAAAGCTCAACGAAGCGAGTTAAAATAAGCAAGCTTGGCTAAATTCTTTGAAGATATTAAAGCAGGCTCTAACATAAACTAGTGCTTGGTTGGAGTCTGCGAATTTGAAATTTCGCGGTTAGCGCGAATGGGAATTTAAAATTCTAGCGCTACTTTAGATTTCTTCGAAATGCAGAATTTTAAAAGTAGGTACTGCGCCTGCAACAAGCAAAACGCAAGATTTGAAATTTGCTAGAAAATGTTCGCTGCGAAGTAAAATTTAAAAGCCAGGCTGCAAGGCGACACAGCGTAAATTTTAATTTACTATGTAGCGCAAAACGCATTCAGCAAGAGATATTTTTGGAAGCGGAAAGGGCTATAGAGAGCCGTAACGAATTATATTTGATTGCGCTAATACCGCAGTTGGTATATGCAGTGATGAGCCGATACGTAAAAATTATTTAGAGGTGTCAAGGTGGGAGCGTGCGGTGTAAATTTTAACTTGTTTTGGCGCGCTGTTTTAATATCTCTATCACGCGCGGCAAATTTAAGCGGCTAAACTTATTGAGATTAGAAAATTCTAAACGCGGATTAAAGCTTGGCGGCGAAATAAGCCTTGCTAGCACTCTGCTGCATCTTAATTTCGCCGCAAGCAACTTTATTTATCTGCCTTTTCGGCTTTATATTGCGCTAGCAGGGTGCCTAGCTCATCTTTTATGCGAAGCTTTTCTTTCTTCATCGCATCGATCTCCAGATCGCTCATATGCACTCTGCCGGCTTGTGCGTCGGCGATCTTATGATCCAGCTCGTCGTGTTTCTCAAAAAGCGAATCAAATCGCGCGTTTTTGCCTTTTAACTCAGTGATTAAATCTCTGTATTCATGAAACATGTCTACTCCTTTGAAAAATTTATTCAAGTATATCAATAAAGCGCTTAAAACCTAATTTTAGCTATCAAATTTAGACTGAATTTCACGCATGAGATTCCAAATTTTAAGAGGTAAAATTTTAGTATTTAAAAATTTAAAACAGGCAAATTCAAATGATAAAATTTTAGGGCAGAGCTTTAAAGCCCTGCCGCTATTCGCTATTTTCGAGACGAGATTTTTAGGTTATGAAGCGAGCTGTGAATCTTTATGATCTATAATCGGCGTTGATTTTTACGTAGTCGTAGCTAAGATCGCAGCCGTACGCGCTAAACTCGCAATCTCCGAGCCCTAAATCGCACCAGATCGTAAAGCTTTTTTGCTGCATCACGGCGTGAGCCGCAGCCTCGCGCGCGGCGTCCAGCTCGCGATTTTGCGCATCATAAAGCAGCACGTCGTCGTATTTGATACGCAGCTTTTCTTCATCGCATTCTATACCGCAGGCGCCTATGGTCGAGGCTATACGACCCCAATTCGGGTCTTCGCCAAAGATCGCCGTTTTAACAAGCGGCGAATTGCTTAGCGCCTTCGCCGCCCTGCGGGCATCATCGGCATTTGCGGCACCGCTTACTTTAAATCGCACCAGCTTGTTTGCGCCTTCGCCATCTTTTACCAGCATTAGCGCAAGCTCGCGCGTCAGGGCATTTAGCGCGGAGGCGAAAGCATTTTTGTCGTAGGCACATTTGGCGCTGCTGCAGAGCATAATCGTATCGTTGGTGGAGGTGTCGCCGTCGACGCTTACTGTGTTAAAGCTCTGCTCCGCCGCTTTTTTTAGCAGCTCGTCCATATCCGCGCGCGGTATTTTTGCGTCGGTCAGGACGAAGCAGAGCATGGTCGCAAGCGCAGGATTGATCATACCCGCGCCCTTGCAAACGGCTGCGATGTGAAATTTCTCGCCGTTTTCTAAAGAAATTTCATATGCAAGCTCTTTTTTTATCGTATCGGTAGTCATAATGGCGGTGGCTAGGGCATCTGAGTTTCGCGCCGAGAGGTTAAAATTTTGCGCGGCGGTGATAATTTTTTCCTTTTTGAGGCGGTATCCGATGACGCCAGTGGAACTCATAACGGGGTTTATCAGAGGGATTTTTTTGCCAAGCTCGCTAAAAATTTCATCGATATCGGCGATGCCTTGCTTCCCGGTCATAGAGTTTGCGTTTTTAGAATTTACGAGGATAAAATTTGTTTTAAGATCCCCGCCCGCGCGCTCTTGCGCCCTTTTGAAATGCCTAATCGGTGCAGCTTGAAATTTATTGCTCGTAAAGATCGCGCTTACGGCAAAGGGCTCGTCCGCATGGATAAATCCCAGATCGTTCCCCTCTTTTTTAAAGCCCGAATTCGCGCCGTCGAAATAAAAGCCCTCGACATTCTGCAAGCCGCCCTCGAGCTTAGCGATTTTAAACATATCTCATCTCCTGTGGCTTGTATTTGCTGCGGATGAGTTTTTTGGTGTTGCGGATGCCCTCTGCCGTGCCAATGACTAAAAATTTCACTCCCGTACCGATGAGGTAGTCGCCATCGGGCATCGGGATAAAGCGGCTGTTGGGCTCTTTGATTCCCACGACGTCGGCGTTTGTAAAATCGCGCAAGCGAGTTTCTTTTAGGCGCTTGAAGCGGATCCACGAAAAATCGGGCACCGTGATCTCCTCTATATCGATGAGGGAGTCTTTTTTATACAAAAACCGCTCCAAAATGTTTTCCATATCGGGGCGCACGCTGATCGCAGAGAGCCTTTGTGCGGCGAGTTTGGATGGTGAGACGATAGAATTTGCGCCGAGTTTTTTTAGCCTCTCGGTGTCGCTGTCATCATCGCTATTTGCCATGATGAAGTAGGGGGTGATGCGACCAAGCTCCTTTTCGTATAGGCGCACCAGCGAGATTATTGCGATATTATCGGCTAAATTTGGACTTAGCGTGATGACGGATTTTGCAGATGACAGATGCGCTTTTAGCATCGTGGTTTCTACATGCGGTTCTCCTACGATGAAATATGGATAGCGGTTTTCTTCGGCGATTTTGGCTAGAGCGGGATCGGGGTCGATCACGACAAAAGGCAGATGATTTTCGCGAAACTGCTTGGCAAGCTCGGCGCAGTAGATGTTGTTGTAACAGATAATGTAGTGGTTTTTGAGCCTTGCGATGTTGTTGATCATTCGTTGCTCCCTAAGTAAATTTTGAAGTTTGCCGTTTTTTATGACCTCGACGACGACGCCCAGGCAAAATGAAAAGGTTCCAAAGCCCATGAGGATGAATAAGACGGTAAAAATTCTACCCGCGGGCGATATCGGCGCTACTTCGGTAAAGCCTACCGTCGTGAAGGTCATACCCGCCTGATAAAAGGCGTCTATGAGTGAAAAGCCCGCTATAAAAACATAGCCTAATGTGCCGATTAGCATCATCAGCACGATGGTTATCAGCGGTAAGCGAAAAGGTCGTAGCTGGTCGTAAATTTCTGTGTAGAGGTTGATGTCCGGCTTAGTCGAGCCGGACCAGTCGAGGAATCGCTTGATCTTGTCCAAAACAGACATAAATTCCTCTTTAAGAGGTTATTTTGATTGTTTTTTCATAGTTCGTAGAGTTGAGGCGGCGACTTTGATTCGTCTGGTTGAGCCGTCTTCTAGCTGAACGCGGATGGTGCGTAGATTGACCTGGAATTTCTTTTTGGTCCTGTTATTTGCGTGGCTAACGTTATTGCCTACCATCGCACCTTTGCCGGTGATTGCGCATCTTCTTGCCATAATAAATCCTTGATGATTAAAATAAATGGCGATTATAGCGAAAAAATTTCAAATTATGCTTAAAATCCGCTGCGGTTCAAATTTAGCGAAATTTATGACAAAACTAAGTAAAATTTCGCATCTTGAAATTTTATAAGGAATCTTAATGTATGTAGCACCCAGCATTTTATCGGCGGATTTTGGAAGGCTTGCGGAGGAAATTCGCGCAGTCTGCGAAGCAGGCGCCGATCTCATTCACGTAGATGTGATGGACGGGCATTTCGTACCCAATCTTACGATCGGGCCGCTTGTAGCAAGCGCCGCGGCAAAGGCGAGCAGCAAGCCTTTGGACATTCATTTGATAGTTAGAAATGTGCCGTTTTTCGTCGATCTTTTTTTGCCGCTAAAGCCGAAATTTCTTAGCTTCCACATTGAGGAGGAGACCCATCCGCTGCGCCTCATAGATCATATACGCCGCAGCGGCGTCTCGCCTGCGGTAGTGCTAAATCCGCACACTCCGCTTAGCGCGCTGGAGTTCATCTTGGGCGAAGTGGATATGGTGCTTTTGATGAGCGTCAATCCTGGCTTTGGAGGGCAGAAATTTATCCCCTCGGC
>CAJPSJ010000010.1 GCA_905373295.1 uncultured Campylobacter sp.
TATCATTCATATTATGCCTTGTAGCGGAATTTGAAAGGGCAATATTAGCAAAATCGGCTTCATCCTCGCAGTCGCAGGCAGTGCCGTAGGGCTCGGCAACGCGTGGAAATTCCCCACTTTAGTAGGCACCAACGGCGGCAGCGCATTTATCTTGCTATATCTTTTGCTGACGCTTTTGGTTAGCTTCGTGATTTTTTTAGCCGAGATCGCCATCGGCAGGCTAAGCGAAAGTGATCCGGTGCGCGCATTTGAAAAGCTCGCACCCTCATACAAAGGCGCATGGAAATACGCGGGATTTTTTATGATTAGTGCGCTTTTGATCTATGCTTTTTACAGCGTCGTAATGGGTTGGATCCTAAAATACGTGGTCTCAAGCGCTTTTTATCTGCCAAAAAGTATAGATGAAAGCGGCGCAGCGTTTAACGCACTTTTAGGTAGCGACTTTTTAAGCGTGGCGGTGTGCTTTACCATAGCGTCGGCGTTTTGCTTTTTCATCGTATCTAAAGGTGTCAAAAGCGGCATCGAGCGGCTTAATGTCTGGATGATGCCCGCGCTATTTATTTTGCTGGTTTTGATGCTAATTTACGCCGCGAGTTTCGATGGATTCGGACGTAGCGCAAAATTCTTGCTAGTGCCTGATTTCTCCAAGCTTAATAAAGATAGCGTTCTTTCGGCGCTAGGACTTGCGTTTTTTACGCTTTCGCTTGGCGTTACTACGATTATGACCTATGCTGCAAGCCTGCCTGCGCGCACTAATATCCTAACCTCAAGCATAAATATCGTCTGCATTAATATTCTAATCGGCGTGATGATGGGACTTATCGTCTTTACTTTCATCTTTGAATTCGGCGGCGATCCCAAAGCGCAAGGTCCGGGGCTCGTGTTCGTCTCGCTGGTGGTGCTTTTTTCAAAGCTCGGTGCGATCGGAAACATCCTAGCCTTTTTATTTTTCACCTCGCTGTTATTCGCGGCGATTACTTCTGCAATTTCGATGCTGGAGCCTGCGATTTATTATCTCGTAAACTCCCGCAAACTAAGCCGAAAGCGCGCTTCACTTTTAGTTTTTGCCGTGACGTATGTTTTAGGGATATGCTGCATTTTGGGTTATTACGGGGGCACGAGCGAGTATTTTAGCCTAGGCGGCAAGAGCTTTTTTGACGTGCTTGATTACCTGACCTCGAATATTCTGATGCCTCTTAGCGGCATAATCGTGGCGATTTTCGTAGGATTCGTGATCAAAAAACGAGCCGTCGAAATTCTACTGCGTCCATATATGGGACGAATGGGCTTTAAGCTGTGGTATTTCGTGCTATTGCGCTTCGTGGCGCCAGTCGCGATCATAGTGATAGCACTCAATCAGCTAAAAATTTTAAATTTTTAAAATTTGCAAAGCGGATGGATAACATGGAAGTTAAAATTTGGCGCTAAAGCAGTCCAAAAGCAACGCGCCAAATTTCATAGCGAACTTGCCGCGATCCGTGAGCCTTGCAGCGATAGTTTAAAATTTTGTGTTTAGATGGAGGAAAGTCAAAGTATGTAGCGACAATCAACTTTCGGCGCGATCGTGCTAACCCGCATGGCGATCGGTGCGCGCGACAAAGGCGTCGTGGCGCAGCCGCGTCTAATCACGCTGTGGAATTTTAAAATTCTAAACCGAGACGGTTGGTGCGCAGCCGCCACGATAGTTTATGACGCGACCTACGCAATCTGCTGCGGAAGCGGCGCATAAAATTTTGTGGTGACCCGCGCGACATCGCGCTTGGAATTTTAAAATTTAGCGCCGAAGCGGTCCAAAAATAGCGCGCCAATTTCATAGCGAACTTGCGGCGATAGTTTGGAATTTTAAAATTCCGCGGCTTTAAAATTTAAAAATCATCGGAGCGAAAATGAACGATAAATTTAGCAAAATCGGCTTCATACTTGCCGTCGCAGGCGGCGCGGTGGGGCTTGGCAACGCATGGAAATTCCCCACCCTCGTGGGTCAAAACGGCGGCAGCGCCTTCGTGCTTTTATACCTCGCGCTCACGCTGGGCGTGGGCTTTAGCATATTTTTAGCCGAGATGGCGCTGGGCAGGCTAAGCGGGAGGGATCTACCGAGCGCGTACGAGACGCTTGCACCGCGCGGCGGACGCAAATGGCGCGCGGGAGGCGTTTTCATCGCGGGCGGCATGCTGGTGCTGTCCTTTTACCTCGTCATCCTCGGCTGGGTGATCCGCTACATCTTTTTGGGCTTTTCTCCGCTGCCCGCAACCGCCGAGGAAGCGGGTGCCGTCTTTGACGATCTCATCTCGCATTCGCTAGCCACGAGCCTAGGCTTTTACGCACTTGCGCTCGTGCTGACGCTCTCCGTCGTCGCGCGCGGCATTAAAAGCGGTATCGAGCGACTAAACGTCGTGATGATGCCGCTTCTTTTCGTGCTGCTGCTTGCGATGCTTGCGTATGCGTGCACGATGCAGGGCTTCGGCGCGGCGGCGAAATTTCTTTTCTACCCCGACTTCGGCAAAATCACCGTTAGCTCCGTCCTCTCCGCGCTCGGGCTCGCGCTCTTTACCCTATGCGTGGGCGTCGGCTGTATCGCAGCATACGCGGCATCGCTTAGCGAGGGGGTGCGGCTGGTGCGAAGCTCGGTAAACATCGTATTTATCAACATCGCGATCGGACTGATGATGGGGCTCATCGTCTTTACTTTCATCTTCGAATTTCGCGCCGACCCCGCGCAGGGTGCGGGGCTTGTGTTCGTCTCGCTCACTACGATGTTTGCAAAAATGGGACTAGCGGGGCAGGTGCTTGAAGTCGCGTTTTTCGTCTCGCTCTTTTTCGCGGGGATCACGAGCGCGGTTTCGATGATCGAGCCCTTCGTCTTCTATCTAATCGGTAGGTTTAAAATTTCGCGCCTGCGCGCAGTCTGCATCTCGGGGTGCGTCATAGCGGTGCTAGGCGCATGCTCGCTGCTATCGATGCACGCGGATTATGCGAGCAAGTTTAAGCTTTTCGGCGCGAGCTTTTTTGACTGCTTGGATTTCGTAAGCTCAAACGTCATGCTGCCCCTCGGCGCGCTAACCTCGGCGATATTCGTGGGCTTTGTTATGGACGCGCAGCGCCTGCGCGGGCTTTTTGGTGCCGATATGGGCAAGCTGGGATTTAAAATTTGGTACTTTTCGCTGCGCTTCGTAGCGCCCGTCGCGATCGTGATCATAATGGCAAATCTGCTGTTTTTCAGTGGAAAATAAAAGCGAACGGAATAGATAGGAGCGAGCGAAATTTCACGCGATAAATCGCGCGGCAGATTTTCGCGGCGCGGCTACATGCCGGGGTCGCGAATGTGCGACGTTTAGGCTCGGCTAAATCGCGTGCTGCGATCCGCGAAGCGCCCGAGCAAAGGGTTTTGCGTAATGAAATTTCATACAGTAATCGTACGCAGTAAAATTTTACGCCTCGTTTCGTAACGAAAAGACCCCCCAAACGCGCCTCTAGATTTAAAATTTACGCGTTAAAATTTCACAATCCGTGCGGTCAAGCTTAAAAGCATTAAAATTTTACTATCCGCCAGATAACGAGCGCCGAAATGTACCCCACAAATAAAATTTAGCAACAAAGGCAGAAAGTGATTTGATCGGTCCGAGCCGTTAAATTTTACTCAAAATGCCGTCCGTATGTCTCGGGCATGGCTAGCTTGCGGATCGCCGTAACAAAGTGGATAAAAAAGCGGCTTGAGCTTTAGCAAAACATATCAATAGAAAATTAAAATTTTATACGCGAGGCGATGGCGCAGAAATTTAATCGGCGCCTTAAATTTGCGCGCAAATACGCTTAATCCATAGCGCGGCTGCGATCGGCTGCGATGTCTGTCGCAAAGCGAAAAATCCAGGCGCGCCTCCTTACCAAGCTAGTGAAGGTTATATTTGGTGCAAGGGCATAGTCGTCCATTCTCCTACCGCGGCAGAGAAAAACAATATAGCGCATTGAATAAGTAGTGAAATAAATTTAAGCGGGCGTATTTTGCGCCACAGTATCGAAAACACTCATCAAAGCATGCGCTCTGCACGCAACTCCTACCTGGCGTAGCAAGCAGGATACGTACCCGTAAAAGGGCGGTCAAAATTCTCGCGTCCGTAGCGCGAAATTTAAACCGACAAGCGTGCGGCGCAAAGTAGCCGCCGCGGTGGGGGCGTAACAAGGCGTCTGCTCGGGAGCGTCGCGACGAGCTGCGACACTCGTCGCTTGCAAATTTAAAACGACTAAGCGAGCGGCAAATTTAATAAAATTTAGCCGTTCATTATCGATAGCAGCTCGGTGTTGTCTTTGGTTTTTAGCATCTTGGCGTATAAAAATTTTAGCGCCTCAACGTCGTCCATCGTAGAGATCGCCGAGCGCAACGCCCAGATCTTTTGCAAATTTTCGCTGCCTTGCAAAAGCTCCTCTTTGCGCGTGCCGGACTTGGTAATGTTGATCGCGGGGTAAATTCTGCGGTCCGAGATATTACGATCGAGGATGATCTCGCTGTTGCCCGTGCCTTTGAACTCCTCGAAGATCACGTCATCCATTCGCGAGCCGGTCTCGATGAGCGCGGTAGCGACGATGGTGAGCGAGCCGCCGTTTTCGATATTTCGCGCCGCACCGAAAAAGCGCTTCGGCTTGTGCAGGGCGTTTGCGTCTACGCCGCCGCTTAGCACTTTGCCACTGCTAGGCGTGACGGTGTTGTAGGCGCGCGCAAGGCGGGTGATGCTATCGAGCAGGATGACGACGTCCTTGCCGTTTTCGACGGCGCGTTTTGCCTTTTCGATGACGAGCTCGGCGACGCGAACGTGATTGAATGCTGGCTGATCGAAGGTCGAGCTAAACACCTCTCCGCGCACGCTACGCTCCATGTCGGTTACCTCCTCCGGGCGCTCGTCGACTAACAGCACCAAAAGCTCGACCTCGGGGTGGTTGCGCGTAATGCCGTTGGCGAGCTCTTTCATAAGCTCCGTTTTACCGCTACGCGGAGGCGCCGTGATGAGCCCGCGCTGCCCCTTGCCGATCGGGGTGAAAAGATCGAGTACGCGACCGGTAAGGCGCATAGGATCATATTCGAGCTTGAGCTTTTCGGTCGGGAAAAGCGGTGTGAGATTGTCAAATAGCGGGCGCTCTCTGGCCTCTTGGATCGATTTGTAATTAATCGCCTCGATCTTTAAGAGCGCATAGTACTTCTCCTGATCCTTCGGCTCGCGCACCTGGCCCGTGACGATGTCGCCTACGCGCAGGGCGAATTTGCGGATCTGGCTTAGGCTCACGTAGGCGTCATTGGCGCTGTCGCTTAAATTTGAATCTATGCCGCGCAAAAAGCCGTAACCCTCGGCGGTAACCTCCAAAATCCCCGTAAAAAGTATGAAGCCGCCCTGCTTCGTCTGCATGCGTAAAATTTCAAAAACGAGCGCTTGGCGGCGGAATTCGCGCGGGTTCTCGACGCCCAGTTCGTCTGCTATGGCGATGAGATTTTCAAGATCCATCGAGCGGAGCTCCTCGATCTGGTAGCCCTCGACGGGAACGTGCGTTTTAGCGTAAGTTTTTCTACCGTTTTGATTAGAATTTGAAACGGCGGTCTGAGCGGAATTTTGATTTGTATTTTCCATTTGTCCTCTTAGAGTGTGAAGTTATTAAATTTGGTTTTAAAAAAGTCGTGAAATTTAAAATTTAGTTCTCTTTGTAAGCACCGAACCTTAAAATTTTTTGTTGTCTTCTGCTAATGAGCTCGTCTATGCTAAGATCGTCTAGCTTGTGCAGCTCGGTTAAAACATAGTTACCAAGCGCTTTTATCGCGCCGTCTTTATCTCTGTGGGCGCCCGTTTTAGGCTCTTTGATCACGTCGTCGATCAAGCCCAGCTCTTTTAGCTCCTCGGCGGTGATCTTTAACGCTTTCGTAGCGGCCTCGCTCTTGCTTGGATCGTTCCACAAAATCGCGGCACAACCCTCGGGAGAGATAACCGAAAAAATTGAGTTTTGAAGCATCGCCAGCCGATCAGCCACGCCGATCGCTAAAGCTCCGCCGCTGCCGCCCTCGCCTATAACAACGGCGATCGTAGGCGTTTTAAGATCGCTAAGCTCATATAAATTCCGCGCGATAGCCTCACTTTGACCGCGTTCCTCGGCACCAAGTCCAGGATATGCGCCCGGAGTGTCGATCAAAAACAAAATAGGAAGGTTAAATTTCTCGGCAAGTTTTGCTACGCGTAGTGCCTTGCGATAGCCCTCCGGATGGGGCATGCCAAAATTTCGCTTCAGCTTGTTTTTAGTACCGCGACCTTTCTGCTCGGCAATCACGACAATTTTACGGTTACCCATAATGCCCAGATAACACACGATCGACGGATCGTCCCTAAAAGCGCGGTCGCCGTGAAGCTCCCTGGCGTCCTGCAAAAGCGCGCGAATATAATCGATCGCGTAAGGGCGATCCGGATGGCGCGCAAGCTGAAGTCTTTGGTATTCGTTTAAATTCTTATAAACTTTGGAAATTTCTTTTTCGAGGTTCTTATTTAAAATTTCGACTGCGTCCTCATCGCCGCGAATTTTAGCGGCGGTGATGTCCTCGTCGATCTGCTTTATAGACTTTTCGAAGTCCAGATAGCTAGCCATTAATCTACTCTTTTGAAAATAAGCGATGCGTTCGTGCCGCCGAATCCAAAGTTATTGCTCATGACGCAATCGAGTTTGGCTTTTCTAGCGACGTTTGGCACATAGTCCAAATCGCAATCTGGATCTTTTGAAATTTGATTTATCGTAGGCGGTATGATACCGTTTTGCATCGCTAAAAGACTGATCGCAGCCTCTACCGCTCCGGCAGCGCCCAGGCAGTGTCCTAGCTGACCCTTGGTGGAGCTGACCGCAGGCACCTTCCCCTCGCCGAAAAGCTCTTTTAACGCCGCGGTTTCGTTTTTATCGTTTATCGCGGTGGACGTTCCGTGAGCGTTGATATAATCAATCTTCGGGCGTCCCGCCATCTCGTAGGCTTTTTTCATAGCGCGTATCGGGCCGTCTAGGCTAGGCGAAGTGATATGATAAGCATCGCCGCTAGCGCCGAATCCTACGAGCTCGCCGTAAATTTTAGCGCCGCGCGCTTTTGCGTCCCCTAGCTCTTCTAAAACCAAAGCCGCCGCGCCTTCGCCCATCACAAAGCCGTTTCGCTCCGCATCAAACGGACGCGAAGCGTGAGCGGGATCGTCATTTCTAGCGCAAAGCGCCTTCATCGCGGCAAATCCGCCGATACCTACGGGACAAACCGCGGCCTCGGCACCCACTGCGAGCATCTTTTTCGCTTCGCCGATCATGATAACTCTCGCAGCGTCCATAATCGCATGTGCGGAAGCCGCGCAAGCCGTAACGCTGGATAAATTCGGACCTTTTAATTTATAATATATTGAAACAAAGCCGCCGAGCATATTTACTAACGCAGAGGGGATAAAAAACGGAGAAATTCGCCTAGGACCGCGCTGCAAGCAGGTATTGGCATTTATCTCGATATTCGGCAAACCGCCTATACCGCTAGCGGAGCTAACGCCGAATTCGTCGCTATCAAAACCGCTAAATTTAGCGTCATCCATAGCTTCACCCGCGGCTTTAAGTCCCAGCTGGATAAATCTATCCATCTTTTTTAGCTCTTTTCCATCCTCGATTATGCTCGAAGGGTCGAAACCTTTTACTTCAGCTGCAATTTGAACCGGAAATTCGCTAGCGTCAAAGAGCGAAATTTTATCAACCCCGGTTTTTCCGTTACAGATATTTTCAAAACTGCTCTGTTTGTCAAGCCCGAGAGAGGTTATCATCCCGATGCCCGTTACTACGACTCGTTTCAAAACCGCTTCCTTAAAATTTTATTTCTTAGGCAAATTTTCTATATAATCTACTACGTCTTTAATGCTTACTAATTTTTCGGACTCGCTATCAGGGATCTCGATACCGAATTTCTCCTCTAAAGCCATTACTAGCTCAACTACGTCAAGAGAGTCCGCGCCCAAATCCTCGATAATTTTAGAATCAAGTTTAACCTGATCCGGGCTAACGCTGAGTTGCTCTACAACTACGTCTCTTACATCTTCAAATACTGCCATTTTAGCACTCCTTTAAAAAAATACCACGTAATTCTATAATATTTAACCTTAAATTCCGCTATTTAACGCTACATATAGAGCCCGCCGTTGATTTTAAGCGACTCTCCGGTGATGTAGCCCGCACCGTCGCTAAGCAAAAACGCAACTCCTTCGGCGACGTCGCTCGTGCTTCCGAGGCGCTTAAGCGGAATGCTCGCTTCGTAGCTTGCTTTTACATCGTCGCTTAGCGCGTCAGTCATATCCGTAGCGATGAAACCGGGCGTTACGCAATTAAAGCGGATGCCGCGCGCCGCGCCCTCTTTTGCGAAGCTCTTACTCATAGCGATCATTCCGCCCTTGCTCGCGCTGTAATTGACCTGCCCGGCGTTGCCCATTTCGCCGACGATCGAGGCGATGTTTACGACCGCGCCGAAGCGCTTTTTACTCATTAGTTTTAGGGCTTCGCGGCAGCCGATGAAGGCGCTGCTTAAATTTGCTTCGATCACGCCCATGAAGTCTTCCAGCTTCATTCTAAGCGCGAGCTTGTCGTTCGTGACGCCCGCGTTATTTACGAGATAGCTCAGTTCGCCGTCGCTTTGCACGATCAAGCTTAGCGCCTCGCTAAATTCCGCCTCGTTCGTCGCGTCAAATTTTATCACGGCGCCCTCTCCGCCATTTGCGCGGATATCCTCTAGTAGCGCATCGGCAGGCTCTGGGGCTGAACGATAATTGATCCACACCTTAAGTCCGTAAGATGCCAAAGTCCTTGCGATCTGCGCGCCGATACCGCGGCTCGCGCCGGTGATTAAAACGTTCTTTCCACTAAATTTCATATTTTTCCTTTTATTAAAATTTTAATGCCTAGCGTAAATTTATCGAAATTTACCTAAATTTTAGCAGTTTAAATCTGCTCGCGGCTCGCGCCGTTTAAATTTCAAAATAGCGCCTCGTCCATCTCCGCGGGCTTCGGCAGTCCCATTAGCTTTAGCACGGTCGCTGCGACGTTGCTAAGCCCGAGCCCGCTTTTTAGCTCGCGCACGTCGCGCCCTAACACGAAGCAAAATACGTCAAAGGTCGTGTGGTTGGTTAAAATTTCGCCGTCCTCGTCTCGCATCGCCTCGCAGTTGCCGTGATCGCTGATCTGGACATAGGCGTAATCGTGCGCTCTTGCAGAGCTTAAAATTTTACCGATGCACTCATCCACCGCCTCGACCGCCTTTACCGCGGCGTCGTAGTTGCCCGTATGACCGACCATATCGCCGTTTGCGAAATTTACGACGATGAAATCGATCCCCGCTTCGATGCCGCGAATCACCGCATCGCACACCGCAGGCGCGCTCATCTGCGGCTGCTCGTCGTAGGTTTTTACTTTGGGGCTTGGGATCAGCACGCGAGTTTCGTTCGGAAGCGGCTCCTCGACGCCGCCGTTAAAGAAAAACGTCACGTGAGCGTATTTTTCGGTCTCGGCGGTGTGAAGCTGCGTAAGACCGGCTTCTGCGATCACTTCGCAAAGCGTGTTTTTAAGCACGGGCTTCTCAAATAGCAGTGGAAATTTAAAGCTCGCGTCGTATTCGCTCATCGTGATTAAATTTTTTACGACGAATTTCCGATCAAATTCGCAGAAATTCTCATCGCCCAAGGCCGCGCAAAGCTCTCTAGCGCGATCGTTTCTAAAATTTATAAAAATCACTCCGTCATCCGCGCCGATACCGCCAAAGCCATTAAAGCTCGCAGGCTCGATAAATTCGTCGCTCATGCCGTGCTCGTAGCTTTGCAGTATATACTCGATAGGCGAAATTTCAAGTGGCGCCGTCTCACCCATAAGCACGTCGTAAGCGCGCTTTACGCGATCAAAACGCTTGTCGCGATCCATCGCGTAAAAGCGCCCGCACACGCTCGCAACTTTAAATTTAGCCTGTAGATGCTTTAAAAATTCCGCTCCGCTGCTCGGCGAAACGTCGCGCCCGTCGGTGATAGCGTGCGCCCATGTCTCGCAACCCGCATTCTGCGCTATATCACAGATCGCGTCAAAATGGCGCAGATGCGAATGCACGCCGCCGTCGCTGTAAAGACCTATGACGTGCACCCTGCGGCACTTTGAAAGCAGGCTTTGCAGCACTTCGTTTTTCTCAAGCGAGTCCTCATCAATCGCGCGATCGATTTTGACTAGGTTTTGATACAAAATTCTACCGCTTCCGATCGTCATATGCCCTACTTCGCTGTTTCCCATCTGCCCCTGCGGCAAGCCCACGGCAAGCCCCGAGGTGTGCAGCAACGTATTGGGCACGTTTTTAAAAAGATAATCATAGGCGGGCTTTTTTGCGTTTGCAAACGCGTTAAATTTATCGCTCGCGTTAAAGCCGATGCCGTCGGTGATAAGTAAAATCGTCTTTTGCCCCATTTTGGCTCCTAAATTTCGTCTAAATTTCGCCGCACAGGTCTTTTGAAACGGATCTGCGGCGCTGTTTTTACGAGCGGCATTATACTTTCTTTTGGCAAATGCGGCAAAATTTCATCCGCCCTAAAAGCTAAATTTTACCTCTTTTATACTAAAATGCGCGTTTTCATATAAAATTTCATAAAATTTAAAAGGTAAACTTTGTTTTATTATCTCTATCATCTTACGAATATAAATTTTTTCCAATACATCACCGCTCGCGCAGGTCTTGCGTTTTTTATCGCTTTTTGTTTTTCGGTCTGGGCTATGCCGCGGTTTATCCGCTGGGCGCAAAATAGACACGCTGCGCAGCCCATCTACGAGCTCGCGCCGCAAAACCATCAGAAAAAGAGCAAAACCCCTACGATGGGCGGGCTTGTTTTCGTTACCGCCGCGGTGCTCGCAAGCCTGCTGTGCGCCAAGCTAAACAACGTTTTCGTACTCTGCGGGCTACTTTGCTTGGTAGGTTTCGGCTACATAGGCTTTAAGGATGATATCTCTAAAATTTTAGGCCGCCAAAACCACGCAGGTCTTAGCGCGCGGGCTAAATTTGCACTGCAAAATTTCTTGGCGTTTCTGATCGGGGCTACGCTTTATGCTTTTAGCGACCTGGGCGGGGAATTTTTCGTGCCGTTTTTTAAGTACCCTCTGCTAAATTTATGGATCTTCGCGCCGCTGTTTTGGACGATCGTGATAAGCGCTAGCTCAAACGCGGTAAATTTAACCGACGGCCTGGACGGATTAGCAACCATTCCGTCGGTATTTTCGCTCTGCAGCTTGGGCGTGTTCGCCTATCTCTGCGGGCATGCGATCTACTCGCAGTATCTCTTGCTACCGCGCGTCGCGGGCGCAGGCGAGGTCTGCATCATCGTATCGGCGCTCATCGGCGCGCTGCTTGGATTTTTGTGGTTCAACTGCTATCCCGCCGAAGTCTTTATGGGCGATAGCGGCAGCCTCAGCGTGGGCGCATTTTTAGGATACTGCGCGGTCATCACGAAAAATGAAATTTTACTCATAATGATCGGCTTCGTCTTCGTCATCGAAACGCTCAGCGTGATCTTGCAAGTGGGCAGCTTTAAAATTTTCAAGCGCAGAATTTTCCTGATGGCGCCGATACACCACCATTTCGAGCTTAAAGGCTGGGTCGAGAATAAAATCATCATCCGCTTTTGGATCATCGCGCTGATCGCAAATATCATAGCGCTGACATCGCTGAAACTGAGATAAAATGCGAGCGCAAATTGAACCCGACTTCGAAACGGCGCGCGAAAGATACGGCGAGATGGCCGAGCTTAGCGCGGATGAGATAACTCAAATTTTATGGGGCAAAAGGGGAGAAAAATGAAAAAATCGCTATTTGGCTACGGACTTACGACCAGAGCGATCGCCGAGCACTGCCAAAAAGACGGCTGCTGGGAGATCTACGACGATAAATTTGAAATTTCTTCGGGCGCGCCGAAGCTGGATGAGTTCGGTAACGCGCTTTTGAACCCGAGCGAGTTCGACCCCGCCGCAAGCGAGCTTGAAATCCCAAGTCCTGGCTTTCCGCCGCATCACGAGCTGGTGCGAAAGGCACGGAATTTAATCAGCGAATATGATTATTTCGACGATTACGAAGGTCTTAAAATTTGGATCAGCGGCACGAACGGCAAGACCACGACGACAAAGATGATGCAGTATCTGCTCGAGCGATACGGCTCGCAAATGGGTGGCAACGTGGGCGTTCCGCTTGCAAAGCTTGATAAAAGCGCCAAAATTTGGGTACTGGAGACGAGCTCGTTTACGCTGCACTACACCAAACACGCGCGCCCCGACATCTACGTGCTGCTTGCGATCACGCCCGATCATCTTAGCTGGCACGGCGATTTTGCAGAGTATGAGCGCGCCAAACTCTCGCCGCTGCTAGCGATGCGCGAAGGCTCCGTGGCGCTGATCCCGCGCGCCTACGAAAACTCCGCTGCCGCGCAAAACAGCCTAGCCCGCGTGATCTGCTACGAAGACGAAGCGGATCTGGCGCAAAAATTCAGCATCGATCTGGGCGAAATAAAATTCCGCACGCCGTTTTTGATAGACGCGCTTTTGGCGCTGTGCGTGGAGAAAATTTTATTCGATAGATGCAACATCGCGCGACTGAACGACTTCGTGATCGAGGGCAATAAACTAGAGGAATTTACCGATGCGCGCGGCAGGATCTGGGTCAATGACACGAAGGCCACCAACATCGATGCGTGCGCGCAGGCGCTGAAGCGATACGCGGGACGCAAAATACATCTGATCCTCGGCGGCGACGATAAAGGCGTGGATCTGCACCCGCTTTTTGCGGAGTTTAAAAAATACGATCTGCAAATTTACGCGATCGGCTCAAATACCGATAAAATCGTGCTTTTGTGCGACGAATACAAACTTCCTTGCGTGCGCTGCGAAATTTTACAAACGGCGGTGAGCGAAATTTCGAAGCGATACCGAGATGCGGACTTTAAAAAAAGCGGCGCAAGCGAATTGAAAGTACAAAATTTGGGCGCGAATAGCGGATGCAACGGCGGCAAGGCGAAAGAAAACGTAAAGATCGGCGAAAATACGCCGTATGAAAGCGACAGCTCATCTGCCGCAAGCGACGACGCCTCTTCGCCGAAACGCCGCACAAACGACGGTGAAACTCGGAATTCGCAGAATTCTAAAAATTTCGAAAATTTTAAAAATCCCATAAATTCTGCGAGCGAAATAGCGCTGTTAAGCCCTGCATGTGCCAGTTTGGATCAGTTTAAAAGCTACGCGCAACGCGGCGACCTATTTAAAAAACAAGTCGCACAACTCGGATAGATAAGCATATCAAGTTTAGATGGATCAGGTCGAGCCTTTATTAATACAATTTGCAATCGTATTTTAAAATTTCAATGCTTCTTCTGCGCGGATATATCTAAGTAAGTCTAGCTGAAGCATGCCTCGCGATGTCACACTACTGGCTTTGACGCAATGTTTATAAAGATGCTTCGCCAAGTCCAAATTAAAGCCAATTTTCGACGCTAAATTTAACCAATCGCGGCTATCGCCCATTATGCGCGCAAATTTGTCTACTTTGCATAGCCTAGAACCAAGCGTATAATTTGCAAAGTCGGCTAAATAGTAAATTTATATCACTTTGCTTTTAGATTGATAGCCCTTTTTGATTATTGTAAATTACTGCGCAAGCAATATTTTTGCCACTAAAATTTAGAAAATTTTAGCTGGATAAATTTAGCCGTTTTGGAGACGAGGCGCAAAAATCTGGCGAAAATCGAGGATTTTAACCGAGATTTAAGTATTGCATGGCTAAAATTACTTTTATTTTTCGGTGGTTGGATAGCTCAGTCGGTAGAGCAGCAGACTGAAAATCTGCGTGTCGGCAGTTCGATTCTGCCTCTAACCACCACCTCATATGTCTTCAATAAACCCGCATCTTAGATAAAAAGCAATCGCGAATTAAATATCTTTTAACACAATAATGCTAAAATAACTAGACTTTACGAAAGGTAAAAGCGATAAAAGTATGCTGGTTCTTGGCGAAAAATATAAATTTACCAATATGGAGTTAAAAAAGCTTAATAAAAAATTCGATAAAGTTGATATCGTAAAATACGCCACTCGCCCCTTTGCAGAGGTCCAGCTACGGATCGAAAACCTACTTAAAAATCACAATTATAAATTTCTGATCATAAACACTAAAGAATTTATCGATCCCAAAATGATAAAATTCCTCACGCTTTTGCAGTTTCGCTTCAATCACAAGCGGCTCAAAATTCTAACTATCGAAAAATTTTTAGAAAAATTCTTTCATAAATGTTATATTCCCGACGACGGTAGGGATTTGGAATTTTTAAGCAACATTAGGCCGTATAACGACTTCGAGTACGCTACGAAGCGCGCCATAGACTACATAGGCGGAGCGATCCTGTACGTTATATTTTTTGCAATCAAATTTCACGTAAAAAAGAAGATAGACGAGCAGTCGCCGGGGAAATTATACTTCATCCAAAATCGCGTAGGACTAAATTTGAAAAATTTCAGATGTTATAAATTTCGAACCATGCACGAGCATTGCGTTCATAATCCATACACGCAGAAAAATGATAGCAGGGTGTTTGAGTTCGGAAAATTTATGAGAAAGACCAGGATGGACGAGCTGCCGCAGTGCATCAACGTACTGCGCGGAGATATGCACCTGATCGGGCCTCGCGCGGAGTGGGACATTTTGGTCAGAAACTACGAAAAAGCGATCCCTTATTACAACGAACGCCATCTGGTCCGCCCTGGTATCACCGGCTGGGCGCAGGTTAATTACCCCTATGGAGAAAACATCGATGATGCCAAGCAAAAGCTAATGTATGATCTCTATTACATCAAATACTGGTCGCTGTGGCTGGAGATCAAGACGATCTTTGCGACGATCAACGTTATGATCAGAAAAAAGGGTTTATAAAATTTAATCTCCCAAAACCATCTTTAAAAGCCTGTAGTTTGCTTTATGAACATCAAATTTTTCCTCCGCGATCCTTCTGCTCTCTAGTCCCATTTTATCGATCGCTCCCGGATTTTGTATAAAATACTCCATCTTCTGCACCAGGGCTTTATATTCGCAGGGCGGCACCAAAAAGCCGTTCAGTCCGTCCGCGACCGTCTCCTTGCAGCCCACGCTATCGGTCGTGATCACCGCCCTGCCTATCGCCATCGCCTCCTGCGTGCTTCTAGGGACGCCTTCTCTGTAATACGACGGCAGTACGAACACGCTAGAGCCCGCGATCCACTCATCCACATTGTCCACGAAGCCCGGATATATCACGATGCCGTCGTTTAGATACATATCTAGGTGTCGTTTTTTCAGACCGAAAGGATTTGTCTCGTCAAAGGAGCCCAAAATATAAAATTTCACCTCTTTGTGCTTTTGCTTTATGATCTTTGCGGCCCGTAGATACTCAAACACCCCCTTCTCCGCCAAAAGTCTAGCTACAAATATAAAACTCACGGGCTTTGCGGGCGCTTGGGAGTATTTAAATTTAGCCAGATCGACCCCGATGCCGCCTAAAATTTCAACGCTTTTTACGTCGATTTTATATCTACCAACAAGGTCTTTTTTATCGTCGCTATTTAGCAAAATGAGTTTATCGAGCAGAGGGAGGCTAAACTTATAAAGTAAAATTTGAATAAATTTTATAAATTTAGCCTTAGCGGAAGATCCGTTTTTATGCAAAGTAAAGGCCCCACCTAGCCCCTCAAGCATACCGACGATACGCGGTACTCTCGCTAATCTTGCCGCTATGGTGCCGAAAATCACGGG
>CAJPSJ010000011.1 GCA_905373295.1 uncultured Campylobacter sp.
TACCGATTGAGCCTCGATGAAAATATAAAATTTGCGCTTGAAAACTCAAAGCTCGAGCTGCAAAGCCTAGAAATTTTGCAAGATCAAAGCTTAATTTCGCTAGACTCGATAAAAATCCCGAGCTTTGAGCTGAATACGGACGTTTCGAATGAAATTTCAGGCGCAGTAGCGATCCCGCAGGTGCTACTTTCGCGCGCAAAATACGATATGAACGAAACTAAAATTTCCACAGGCTTTGATGGCGCGCGGGTCGCGGATTTTGCGTTGGATTTTAATAAAACAGGGGCAAACTTGCGGCTAAACTCCGCCGTAAAAAGCGTAGATCTAAACCGCTCAAGCTTTGCAAACCCGCAAATTTCGGTCGTCTCAAACGATACTAAAATCACCGAAAATTTTTTGAAATTTAACGCCGAAGGTAACGATACAGCCCTTCATACGGGCTTTGGCGCCTTTAATATCGCGGACACGCAGATTACGCTCGCGCGCAGCGATAAAATTTCACTCGCCGCAACCGAGCTGGGCGCTTTTAGCTACGACAAAGAGGGCGCGCAAAACGGCGCAAGCCTGAAGTTCGCTAAAATTTCAAACTCCAAAATCGCAAACAAAAACGGAATTTTTAGCGGATTTGAAAGCTTCGGCGTGCAAGGGGTGAAATTTAACGTCGCGGATCTCGATCTGGGCGTGGATAAAATTTTACTAAACGAGCCGTTTTTCAACTCGGAAGTGGGCGTTAACGGCGCCAAAAGCATAAACGATCTGGCGATTTTAAGCGCGATCTCTAAAAATTCTGCGAGCTCCAAAAAAACGGCGAGCTCTAGCGCCGTAAGCCAAGCGGACGCAAATTCTACGGCAAGCGGCGCAAATTCGGATTCTAAAAAGCCCGCCAAAAGCCCCGCTTTAAAATTTAAGATCGGCGAGGCCTCCGTAATGAGCGCAAAGGCTAAGATCGGCGAGAGCTTTATCGTCAAAAACAACGTGCACGAGATCAAGGATTTCAGCGCCACGCTAAGCGGGCTAAGCTCGAATTTCGCCGAGCCCTTCGGTATCAAAGCAAGCCTTATCGCGGGCGAAATCACGGCTAGTGCGGACGGCAAGGCTAGCATCGCGCCGCTTAACATAGGCGTGAACTTTAGCCTAAAGGCGCCGAACTTGGGCGTTTTTAACAAATATATGGCAGAATTTATCGCAGGCTCCATCGCGGGCGAGCTCACTACGCAAGGGCAGCTGAGGCTTTCAAACGCCTTCTCGCTCGAAGCGAAGCTATCGGGCAAGGGCTTGGCGTTAAGCTCGGGCGGGGATAAAATTTTCTCCCTTGCATCGCTGAATGTCGCGCAAATCGCGCTGAGCCCAAGCTCCCTCACGCTAAATAAGATCACTCTTGGCTCACCCGCGGCAAATATCTCGCTAAATAAAGACAGGCGTTTAAATTTAACTTCGCTGATAAAGCCCGCCGCGCAGGCAAAGCAGGCCGCAAAGCCCGCCGAAGCTGCGCCTAGCAGATCCGCAAAAAACGGGGCGAGCTTTGCGTGGAGCGTAAAAAATATCTCGCTTAGCGGCGGAAGTTTAAATTTCACCGACGAGAGCCTAGCAGCGCCCTTTAAACTACGCATCAGCGATATGAAGGCAAGTATCAGCGAGATAAACCCGAAGCGGGCGGCGGATATCAAATTTAGCTCGCTCGTAAGCGGAAGCGGGTTAGCGAGCATCACGGCGCGCGCCTATCCGCTGGATTTTAAACGCAAAAGCGATATAAACGTCGTTTTAAAGGAGATCCCGCTTGCGCCCGCATCGCCCTATACCGCCAAATATATCGGCAACGAAATCGCAGGCGGCAAGTTAAATTTAAAACTTGCCTACAAAATCGACGATGGCAAGCTAAACGCAAGCAATGATCTAAATTTAGACCGCTTCGAGCTCGGCAAAGAGGTAACGAGCAAGGATGCGCTGAGCCTTCCGATCGGTCTAGCGGTATCGATCCTAAAGGACAGCGACGATCAGATCGATATTAGCCTGCCTCTAAGCGGCGCGATGAATGATCCGAAATTTAGCTACGGCGCGCTGGTTTGGGGTGCGGTCAAAAAGCTGCTCTCCGACATCGTGTTAAGCCCGTTTAGATTTATGGGAAAGATCGCGGGCGTAGATACGAAAAAGCTCGAAAGTATCGATTTTGAGGCGGCAAGCAGTGAAATTTTAATCAGCGAAAACTCTAAAATCGATGATTTGGCCAAGGTCGCAAAAGCCAAACCCGAACTTAAGATCATCCTAAACTCTGCGTATAACGAAAAGCTCGATACTCACGAGTTTAAAAGGCGCTCGCTGCAAAATACCCTCACGCTGATGTCCAATAAACAAGGCCTCTCCACGGATGAAGCCATAGCGGCGCTTAAGGTCAAATACGGTATCAAATCCGGCGGCGATGAGGCGATGGAGGAGCTGATAAGCGCGCAGAAATTTACCCGTTCGCGTCTTGATGAGTTAGCCCTTGCTAGGGCGACTGCCGTGCAATCGGCACTCGTGCAGCGCGGCGTAAGCGCCTCTCGCATAGAGATCAAAAAACCGATCGAAGCCGAGCTTAAACAAAACAGCTTTATCCCGCTAAATCTCGGCGTAGAGAAGTAGTGTAAGCAAAATTTGGCTATACTAAGCGGATCAAATTTAAAGGAACGGCGATGATAAATATAGGAATTCACGGCGGAAGCGGCAGAATGGGCACGATGATCTACGAATGCCTGAAAAATTTCGATCAGGCGCAAGCAAGCGCGATCTACACGGTCGCGCCGCTTGATTATACGCCGAGCTGCGCCGTAACGAGCAGCTACGACGAGCTTTTTAGCGGCTGCGACGTCGTGATAGACTTCACGATCCGAGACGGCGCGATAAGCTTAATGAAATTTGCACTTTCGCACCCAAAGCCGCTTTGCATCGGCACGACGGCTCTGGGCGAGGAGGGCGAGCGGCTACTGCGCGAATGCGGCGCAAAGATGCCCGTACTGCACGCTACGAATATGAGCCTGGGCGTCGCGGTGCTAAACAAACTCGTAGCGCTTGCCAGCAGGAGCCTGCGCGACTTTGACTGCGAAATTTTAGAGATGCACCACCGCCACAAAAAAGATGCTCCGAGCGGCACGGCGATGAGCCTTGCACAAAGCGCCGCAAGCGCACGCGAGCTAAGCCTAAAAGACGTGCGCGTAAGCGGTCGCGACGGGCTCATCGGCGAGCGCGGTAAGGACGAGATCGCCGTGATGTCGCTGCGCGGCGGCGATATAGTCGGGCGTCACACGGCGGGATTTTACGGAGATGGCGAATTTATCGAGCTAAATCATACGGCAACTTCGCGCGCGACCTTTGCTAGAGGCGCGATAAAGGCCGCAGTTTGGCTAGCGCCCCAAAATAGCGGGCTTTACGGTATCGACGACTGCTTAGGAATCTAGCGTTTGCGGCTAAATTTAAGAGGAAAAAATGCCAACCAAAGATGAAATTTTAAATTTTTTGCGCAAGCTAAAGCCGGAGCTTGAAAGCTTTGGAATTTACAAAGTCGGACTATTCGGCAGCTACGCCAAAGGCGGAGCAAATATCGCCGAGAGGTTTAAAATTTCAGCCGATCTATTTGATGAGGCGCCGACAAAATGCCGGACGGCGAGCCGTCAATGATAAAACAAAATATAGATAAATTTCTAAAAAATAAAATTTAAGAGGTTAGAAAATGTGCGCAATCGTGGGAGTCATAAATTCCGAAGGTGCGGCTAAGACCGCGTATTACGGGCTTTTTGCCATGCAGCACCGCGGCCAGGAGGCAAGCGGCATCAGCTCGAGCTTTAATCATCATATCAAAACGATCAAAGCCACGGGGCTCGTGACGGAGGTTTTTAGCCCCGCAAGTTTTGAAATTTTAAAGGGCAACATCGCGATCGGCCACAACCGCTACGGCACCGCGGGCGCAGACAGCCTGAAGGACGCGCAGCCGGTAGCTGGCAACTACGCGCTAGGAGAGATCTCGATCGTTCATAACGGAAATTTGATCAACAAAGACGAAATCCGCCGCAAGCTCGTAAGCGAGGGGGCGATTTTTCAGTCTGGCATGGACACCGAAAATATCCTGCACCTCATCGCACGCAGCAAACAGGAGCATCTAAAAGATCGCATCGTCGAAGCTCTGAATCAGTGCGTGGGCGCGTACTCGCTTCTGATCCTGAGCCGCTCGAAGATGTTTGCCGTGCGCGATCGCTACGGCGTGCGTCCGCTCAGCATCGGTAGGCTCAAAGACGGCGGCTACATCGTAGCAAGCGAGACCTGCGCGTTTGATCTCGTAGGAGCCGAGTTCATCCGCGACGTGAAACCCGGCGAAATGGTGATCTTCGAAGAGGGCAAGGATGAGTTTAGCTCGGTTCAAATTTTAAAAGCCGCGGAAGCTAGAATTTGCGCGTTTGAATACATCTACTTTGCGCGCCCAGACAGCGTCGTAGAGGGCAAAAACGTATATGAGGTCAGAAAAAAGCTGGGCGCTGCGCTCGCGCGAAAATGCGGGAGTTTAAAAGCCGATTTCGTCGTGCCCGTGCCCGATAGCGGCGTGCCGGCGGCGCTAGGTTTCGCGCAAGAGAGCAAAATCCCCTTTGAGATGGCGATCGTGCGCAACCACTACATCGGCCGCACCTTCATCGAGCCGACGCAAGAGGTGCGAAATTTAAAGGTTAAACTCAAGCTAAATCCGATCGGCGCGGCACTGCACGGCAAGAGCGTCGTCGTCGTGGACGATAGCATCGTGCGCGGCACCACGAGCAAAAAGATCGTCGAGCTTCTGCGCCATGCGGGCGCGGCGCGCGTACATATGTGCATCGCAAGCCCGGAGCTAAAGTATCCCGAGCGCTACGGCATCGATACGCCGAGCGTGCGCGAGCTGATCGCCGCAAATATGAGCACGGATGAAATTTGCAAATTTATAGGCGCCGACAGCCTCACGTTCCTTAGCGTGCCTGAGCTCGTAGAGGCGCTTGGGGGCGAGCGCAAATACTCGCTCGTAAGCTTCGACGGCGATTATTTCATCAAGGATTAGCAAATTTAAAGGAGCAAACTATGACAAAATTTAAAATTAAGCGCGTCTATGAGAGCGCGGAGAAAGAGGATGGATTTCGCGTACTATGCGACAGACTTTGGCCGCGCGGCATAAAAAAAGACGCGCTGGAGCTTGATATGTGGGCGAAAGATATAACGCCTAGCACCGAAATACGCAAGCTTTTCGCGCATAAGCCTGAGAATTTCGCCCATTTTAAGGAGCTTTACTTAGCTGAGCTTGAGCAAAATCCTGCCGTAGCTGAATTTTTGAAAAAGGTTAAAAACGAGCCGGTCGTCACGTTGCTATACGCTGCAAAAGACGAGCACTGCAACCACGCGATGATTCTGCGTGATTTTCTGCAAAACAAGGTGCGCTGAAATTTTGCGCTCAAAGCGCACCGCTCGCCATAATTTTAAAGCAAATGTAAAATCGCCTCGCTCGCCAATTCACTCGTAAAACCGATGTGCGAGGCGTAAAATTCAGCGAAGAAGCTTAAGCAGAGCGCTCTTAAAGCCTTATCGGGCGCGATTTGAGATAAATTTTCTATCCGGATGTATACTTCGCAGATGCGCAAAACAAACGCTAAATTTTGCGTCAGAGCTCTAAAAAACGCAGAATTTTATAAAAAGCAAATAAAATTTCAAGGAAAATAACTCGATTTAATATATGCAAATTTAGAATTTCATCTATTTTTTAACGCTACTTTTAATAATGCAAGCTAGGAATTTAAAAAGTGGGCTTAATATAAATTCGCAACAAATCAAATTAATTTCTTACATCCGGCATTTTTAAATTTCATTTAAGAATTTGCCGCTAATATTCGCCCATAATTTTTTAGAAGGAGCCAAAAATGGCAATCAGTGCAAGAAATCAACTTAACGTTGTGATCACAGAGGTAAAAACAGGTGCGGTAAACTCGCTAATCGTAGGCAAAACCAAGGGCGGCGACGTGCTAAAAGCGACCGTGACGGTTGATTCTGAAACAACTTTGGATTTAAAAGCAGGCAAAGAGGCGGTATTTTTATTTAAAGCCCCAAATGTCATCATCTCCAAAGGCGAGAACGATCTACGCTTAAGCGCGACCAACCAAATAAAGGGCAAAATCACCGCCGTTAAAGAGGGCGCAATCAATGCTGAAATCGATGTCAGAACTGCAGGTGGTGAGAATCTAAGCGCGATCGTCACAAACAGCTCCGTTAAAAATTTGGCGCTAGCAGTCGGCGACGAAGTAACCGCGATCATAAAAGCTACTCAAATCATAGTCGGCGTAAAATAATCCTGCATTGCGCGAAACGATGTGCACGCTTTAAACATCACAAAATCAAGGAGCGAAATTTTATAAATTCTGCTCCTTCTTCAAAAATCTCTTTTGATAAATCAAATTTCGTAGCAGCTCAAATCGCGCTATAAGTGCTCTTTTCTCTCATGCGCGCAGATACACCCCGCGCGGCGACATCCAGCCCCAATCACACCAAGAACGGTCTTACCTATTTTACCTTTTACCGCAGTGCGCATTTTGCGCAGGCTTTGCATCTATGCAGCAGGTAAGCCCACGCGCGATATATTTATGAAACGCAGACCCACCCTTGCTCTACCTCGCTAGGTTATAACGACTTTATTTGCGCGCTCGCTACGCTACTTTGCTCGGTAGTGACCGATCACCACACTTTTACAGCGGCAGGCTCGGCATATCTTTTCGCAGCGGCGGTGTGATGTTTTGCAAAATACTACGCGATGCGGTAAATTTTAAAATTTAAACTCTACAAGCGCGACAGAGACCGCTTCACAAAACCCAGACCCGATCCAAAAAGATCACGACACGCACTTCACCCCCTGCTTTGCCGCTTGCTGCGAAATTTAACCACTCTCGCGCAAATAGGACACGATGAGTTTTACGCCGATGACTGCGAGCCGAACGCCATTCGTGCCTCCATAGATGACAACATTAGCTAGCCGATGCGCGCGTTTAAATACGCTTATACCTTGTAAGCAATCAACACTGGCTACAACGAGTGCATACACGTATTAGTTAGTCGCAACAGTCCATAGCGTGTTTTGATTCACTTTAAGCTTTTGTCGATCGGCTCGTTAAAAGGCGTAGATTCCGCGAATAAAATCACTCTTGTAAAATTTCGGCTCATAGCCGCGGGTAGCGGGCATTTGCTTTGCTAAATTTGATACTCGCCGGGACTCAACTCGCCTCGCAAAAGCTTACCAAAGCGTGCGGCTGCGGAATCTACGGCATCGCCGCCAAACTCGCCGGGCTCAAATCCGCCGCTGATAAACGGCACGGTAAAGTCCATCCCGCAGTAGTTTGCCGCAATCTTAAGCGGCGTTAAAATTTCATCCATGCTAAAGCCGATCGCACCTTGTTTGGAGTACTCGCTAAGTGGCGTACTAGCACTTAGCGCAAGCTGCAAGACCTTGCCCTTAAGCGCGCCGGAGCCTACCAGCTCGTGCGAAAAGACGATGTCGATATAAGCTTTTAGCATAGGCGGCACGTTTAGCCAGTACATCGGGTATAAAAATACGATGCGGTCGGCGCCCAATAGCGCGTCTTGCTCTGTGCGAGCGTCGATGCGCGCAGTATCAGTGCCGTAAAGTCCCTCCAAATGGCGCACCTCCACGCTGGCAGCGCCCTTTGCGACCTGCGATAGGGCTTTGTTCACGCGCGAGGCGGCGAAATTGGGATGCGATAAGATCACGAGCGTTTTCATCTTATTTCCTTTGTTAAAATTTGCAGAATCATATCGTCAAAAAGCTAAAAGTAGATTAAGAGGGGTTGTAAAAATGAAGAGTTGTTTTTTCTTGTGAGTAACCGGAGTTTGCGTGGCACAATAGATACGAGGCGCTCTCGTACCATACTACCTCAAGGCATGTGCAACAAAATGTTTTTACGCGTGCCATAAAGCAAGCCCCTAGCCCGCCCTCGTCTAAAACGATCTTACTTACAATCCGTCCAATGCGCGTGCAGCTGCGGCACGGGGCAAAATTTCATCCAAACAAGGATAAATTTATGAAAAAAGATTAAAATTTAGTCGCAACTCGGGCTAGGAGCCCGAAAATTTCAAAAAAGGATACGATATGCAGAGAAAAACACAGATCGAAGACGAGTTCAGCACAGAGGATCGCGAGCGTAAAATCACGCTGCAAGCAGGAGATGCGGCGCCCGAGTTTAGCTTGCAAAATGCCGACGGCGCGAGCGTCGCGCTAAAGGACTTCGCGGGCAAGCGGGTCGCGTTGTATTTTTACCCCAAGGATAACACCCCCGGCTGCACGACCGAAGCGTGCGAATTTAGCGCCGCATACGATGATTTCATCGCCGCAGACTGCGTGATCGTAGGCATCAGCCCCGACAGCGCCAAATCCCACGCAGGCTTCATCGCCAAGCAGAGCCTAAAGCACATCCTGCTGAGCGATCCGCAGCACGAGGTAGCCAAGCTATACGGCGCGTGGCAGGTGCGCAAAAACTACGGGCGCGAGTATCTGGGCATCGTGCGCTCGACCTTTCTAATCGGTGCGGACGGCAAAATTTTAAAGGTCTATAAAAGCGTCAAGGCAAAGGATCACGCCGCAAAGGTGCTCGCGGATCTACTGGCTGCGGGAAAATAAAGCGCTAGGCGGCGTTTTGAAGCGCGGCTCTGGCGCATTTAGCACTAAGCTTTAATTATGAAATTTATGCACTGAAATTTGCTACGAAATTTCGGCGTTAAATTTAAGCGCTGAAGCTTCGGCATTAAAATTTAGTCTTGAAATTTTGCCCTAGAATTCTGCCGCTCATTTGAAAATGAAATTTCAAAGCGGAGCTGCAAGCGCGATTTTAACGGCAAATTTTATCGCCCCAAAATAAAATTTTAAAGGAGAAATATGAAAAAATTTAATCATTCTAGCTCATCCCGACATCGAAAATTCGCTCATAAACAAGCGGTTTTTTAAAGAGGCTGCCGCACAAAATTTCGCCGTGCGCGACCTGGCGTGCGAGTATCCTAGCGGCGAGATAGACGGCGAGCGCGAGCGCGCGATAATCAAAGCTCATGACGCACTGGTGCTGCAATTTCCGCTGCATAATTTCTCCTCGCCCGCGATTTTAAAAAGCTGGATCGATGCGACGATGACGTATGGATTTGCCTACGGGCGCACGAGCGAGGGCATGCCCGGACGCGCCGTAGCGCTGGCGGTGAGCGCGGGCATCAAGCGCGCCGACTACGCGCCTAGCGGGCGGTATCATTTCACGATGGAGCAGATTTTAGCGCCGTTTGAGCTCGCATTCCGCTACTATTTTCACGCCGACTGGCGCGGATTTTTCGCGTTTTACGGCGCTGAGGAGACGCCGGGCGTGGATTATCAAAGCAGCACCGAACAGATAGAAAAAGGCGCGGCGGAGTACGCGGAATTTTTAAGAAATTTAGGCGCAAAGAGCGGCGCGGGTAAAAAATTTTAAGTTAAAATCAAGCTAGGTTTTGGGCCAAATTTTAAATTTAGGCTTTTTTGGGGCACACATTGCGCCTTTAGAATAAAGAAAGCTGCGATGAAATTTTAAACGAAGCGGTTAAAATTTAGCCCATCCCGCTTGCCGCAGGAATAAAATTTTGCCAAAAAATACAGCCTATTTTGCGGCTCATATAAATCATCGAAATATAAAATTTGCTGCGGCCTAGCGCGGCAGACTGCAAAAATTCGCGGTCGCGCCGTCTGAAAAGAGCATTAAAGACGCGATAATGGATGAGCCGTGAAGCACGGGGCGCGGCAAAATTTTACAGCGCGCTTTTTTGAGCTCATCAAGATGTGCATTCAACAGAGCAAAGCAAAATTTCATAGCTGCGCGGCATTCCGCTTAGTAAAATAAAATTTCGCGTTACTAAGCAAAATTCCATCCGCTAAATAAAATTCCGCCGAGCAGAGTAAAATTTCGCGGCGGAATGAATAAGCTAAATTTAAAATCAAATCTACGCGCGGAGTAGAAAGCGCCCGAGCTAGGCTCGCGCCGCCGCCAGCGTTATAATCCGCTTAACCACTTCGCTCGCCGCTCTTAAAGAGCCTACGGGCAGATACTCGTAGATCGAGTGGAAATTGTGCCCGCCGGTAAAGAGGTTCGGGCACGGCAGTCCCTTCGCGGAGATAACGGCACCGTCGTAGCCGCCTCGCATAGGCTTGATCTTAGGCTCGATATTTAGGCTTTTAAAGGCCTGCTTCGCAAAGCGAATTGCCGGCGCGTCGTCGTTTTTCAAAAAGTTATAGACGTTTTTATAGCGGTCGTTTAGCGAAATTTCGATCCGATCGCCCCAGATCGCGCGAAGCCCGTCCGCAGTTTTTTGCAAAAATTCCATGCGCTGCTCGTATCTTTTCTCGTCAAATTCCCTCACGTCGATCTTTAGGACGGTCTTTGCGCTATTGCCACTAAGCTCCTTGACCCAAAAATAGCCCTCCTTGCCCTCTGTGTATTCGGGCGCCTCGCCTGCGGGCAGCAGCGAGATAAACTTATGCGCCAAAAGCAAGGAATTTACGAGCTTGCCCTTGGCGTTCATCGGATGAGCGGACTGGCCTTTGAAGGTAACGACGCAATCGCCCGCGTTCCAATTCTCGTAGATAAACTCGCCGATGCCGCAGCAATCAAGGCGGTAGCCGAAGTCTGCGCCTATCTCGCTTACATCCAGCGCTTTTGCGCCTAGCAAACCCTGCTCCTCGTCCGGCACGAAGCAAGCGATTATCTCGCCGTGTTTGATCTGCGGATTTTGGACGAAAAATTCCAGCGCATTTACGATTGCGGCGATCGCCGCCTTATCGTCGGCGCCTAGCAAGCTGGTGCCGTCCGTTACGATAATCTCGCCCCCTTTATAATCTTGCAGCTCCTCATTTTCGCTCTCTTTAAGATAGATCTCTAGCTCTTTATTTAGGCAGATATCGCCGCCTTCGTATCTTACGATCTGAGCTTTAGTATCATTCGTCTGCTCGGCGCTGGTATCAAGGTGAGCAAAAAATGCTATGCTCGCAGCGGGTGCGTCTAAATTTGAGGGAATTTTAGCGATCAAAATCGACTTCTCGCTAAGGCTGATATTTTTTATGCCTAGGGCTTCGAGCTCGCTTTTTATGAGGCCTGCGAGCTCTAGCTCCTTAGGGTTTGAAGGCATTATGCCCGCAGCGCCCGCGGCTCTATTTGTAGTGGTGTTGATCTTGGTGTAGTTTAAAAACCTCTGCACGATATCCATATTAAGCTCCTTTTACAGAATGAAAAATGCGATGACGCAGACGGATAGAAACATCCCTAGAGCCGTTCTTTTAGCGATCTGAATAGGGCTTACCATCGCAAGTCCCGCGCAAACGATGCAAGCGCCTGCGATCGGCGATGCGCTCCTGCCTAGCGCGCCGCTTATCGCAACCGCCATACCGAGCTTATCTTGCTCAAAACCCAGCGCGTCGGCGTGCACGGTCACCGCGGTATTAAACGCCATCGACGCCGCATCTCCAGAGCCCGTTACGACGCCCATAAAAAACGGCACGAAGGTTCCGCCGAATTTTACGTAGCCCTGCTCGCCCTTCAGCCACTCGATTACAAAATCGATCGCCCCGCACGCGCTAAGACCCGCGACGAAGACGCCCGCTGCGATGATGATACCCATGATATCGGCATACGCGCTACCCATACCTTTGAAAAATTCCTTCGTGATCTTTTGAGGGTTGGTCATAGTAATGACGATGGTGACGATAGCGCCCAGTAGCATCGCCTCCGCAACGCCCATCTTGGTCCATTTAAGAAAGGAGATCGTGTTGAGCTTGGACGTACCGCCGATGATTAAAATCACCAAAGGCACTAGCGGCATAAGCGCGTACAAGACGTTTATTTTTTGAGGCTGCGCATCTAAATTTGAACCGGCGGCGGATACGGCAGAGCTTGCGCCGTCTGCACCTGCTGAATTTTCTCTTTGCGCTAGATAATTCACCCCCTTGGTGTAGTCTTTGCAAACTATCGCCGTTATGCTAATTACGATCAAAACTACGATCAAAGCGGTAATCGCGCTGGAAAACTGCACCCCGATAACGTCTTGAACCGTGTAGGAGGGGTTGTGCGCCTTTACCATATCGGCTACGAATACGTTGTGCGCCGAGCCCGGGCTCAAAACGCCGCCGAAAGTGCCCGCAAATACCGCAGCTCCCGCCATTTCCGGCTTAACGCCTGCAGCCATCATCACGGGGATCAGCGTAGCGCCGACCGCAGCCGAGCAGCCCGCAGCAGAGGGGATAGCGATATTGATAAAATATGTAAGCGCCACGACGATAGGGATCAATAAAAATCCGATATTGCCGAGGGGTCTAGTGAGTAAATTTACAAGGGCGCGGTCGCAGCCGGTAAATTTCATCACGAAGGCAAAACCCATACTGGCGCATATCGCTTTAATAAGCCCCGCCTTAGTCATATACGAGGTAAAGGCGCCCAGCCCGTCCAGCGGCTTTAGACAAAGTACGCACAGCACCAAACCCACGCCGATAAGCACGGTTTTAGTATCCTTCTTCATGATCAGTAAAGCGACGACTGCGACGATGCCCGCAAGCGCCAAAAGTAACCTAAACGTCTGCACGATAACTCCTTTTAAATTTTAAATTTACTTCCCACGGCGATGCGCGAGATCTCTTTTTTATACTCGAATTTCAGCACGTCCGCATGCCCCATCACCTCGCACTCGTTTCCGTTTATCAAAAACGCGCTACCCTCGGGCATAGCATAGACGCTGTCGTTTTGATTGACGATCAAAAACTCCTCCAGCCGCTCCTCCCTGCTCTCGCCGTTGTGGTTTGAAATTTTGCCGCTTATGAAGTGCGGATTGATCTGATACGGAAAGATCCCAAGAGCCACCGGCGAGGGCGGAAAGACGATCGGCATGTCGTTGGTAGTCATCATCGTCTTGCCTGCGACGTTTGCGCCGGCAGACCAGCCGAAATACGGCGTGCCGCTATCCACGGCGTCTTTGATCGCGCCCAAGAGATCAAATTTATAAAGCTCATTTAGCAGCACGAAGGTATTGCCGCCGCCGATGCAGATCGATTTGGCGTTTTTAACGGCGGCTTTCATATCGGAAAAGTGGTGAATCGATCTGATATTGTTGCTCTCCAAGCAGTCTGCGACCTTCTGCTCGTATTGCTCGCTTGTGCGCCTAACGCCAGCAAACGGAATGAATAAAATTTCATCCTCCCAAAGACCCCCTAAAAATTCCTTGATCCACCTCTTGCAGTGGTTTAGATAGCCGCTGTCTTTGTAACTGGAAGCGCTTAGAAGTAGTGCTCTTTTCATGCCGCCTTCCTTAAGCTTTGCCGTTTAGCTTATACGCGCAGCGCAGATACACGTCCACCCCAGCAAGCAGCGAGTCCTCGTCGAAGTCAAATTTGGCGTTGTGATGCCCCGCCGCAAGCGTCGTGCCGATCATCAGATATCCGCTCTTGCCGCCCGCATCTTGTACCGAGCGCATAAAATGCGCGAAGTCCTCGCACGCGCCGAAATTTAGCTCCCTTACGATTTTATCATCGTCGATAAACGGCGATGCCTTCGCCGCATCTTCGTAAAGCTGCGTGGTAGCCTCGTCGCTATCACCGCCTGCGGTACCGCCCGTGACCTGCACGTCGTAGCTGACGCCGTAAATTTTAGAAACGCCCTCCACTATGTCCATGCATTTGGCCTTCATAAACTCATTCAGCTCCGTGCTCTCGCCGCGCGTCTCGCACGCAAGATAGCCGTTAGGCGCGATGACGTTGCGTCCTTCACCCGCGCGCAGCACGCCGACGTTGATACGCGTGACGCCGTCTGCATGCCTCGTGATGCCGTGTATATCAAGCGCCATCTCGGCTGCGGCGAGCAGGGCGTTGGCTCCGTTTTGCGGCGCGCCCGCTGCGTGAGCGGACTTGCCTTGTAAATTTACGTCAAATTTAGTAGTCGCAAGCAGCTTTTTGGTGCCGCAGATGATGCCTCTCATAGTGGTCGCCTGAAAGCCGATATGACCGCCCAGTAAGTAATCCACGCCCTTGGTAACGCCCGCAGCTTCCATACCTACGGCGCCTCTAGTACCCTCCTCGGCGGTTTGAAAGATAAATCTAAATTTACCGCTAAAATCATCTAGACTCTGCGCGATCAGCTTCGCTAGAGCAAGCCCCATCGTGATATGCCCGTCGTGCCCGCACGCGTGCGTGATGCCGCTGATGTCGGAGCGAAAGCCCTCCTTAAAAGGGCGGTGATCCGCGTCCATGCTCTCGGTCACGTCCACGCCGTCTATGTCAAATCTAAAAGCGACCGTCTTGCCCACGCGCCCCGTGTCTATTTCGGCCACGAGACCCGTTAGCCCATCCTCCATCGCATCAAGAAATTTTATCTGATCTGCGTTTAGCAGCTCTTTGGCGCGCTGTTTCGCCTTCTCGCAGGCATCCTTGCTACCTACGCCCTGCCTTGCCTCAGCCTTTACAACCTCGCGACCGAGCTTTATCTCATAGCCCAAGCGCTGCATACGATCTGCGATAACCGCGGTCGTAAAAAAGGTAAACCAGCCCGTTTCGGGATGCGAGTGGAAAAACCTGCGATCCCCGATCATCTCGCCTTTGAGCGCCTCTACTTTTTGTGCGATAGCATCCATCTTCTCTCCTTTATTTTTTAGCTAAGCTTAACATCGCCGCAGCCAAAACCTTCGTAGCGGCAAACGCGTCGTGCCAGTTTATGCTTTCATTTACGTTGTGGCTGATGCCGTCCTTGCACGGCACGAAAAGCATCCCCACGCGATCCGCAAGCTCCGTCATATTCATCGCGTCGTGTCCCGCGCCGCTAGGAAGCCTTAGGCTTGGAATTTTAAGCTCGCCGGCACAGCTCTCAAGCAGATCTATCATCTCCTCGCTTAGCTTTACGGGGCGATCCTTGATGAGATTTTTTAGTTCAAATTTGCACCCTCTGCGAGCGCAAATTTCACCTATCGCCGCACAAATTTTATCATCCGCCGCCCTAAGCGCTTCCTCGTCTATATCGCGTATATCAAGACCTAGCGTGCAGGAGCCCGGGATCACGTTTAGCACGCCGGGTATCGCATTTGCATAGCCCGTCGTCGCGACCGTGGTTTTGCCCTCCTTGGCGATCTTCTCCGCGCTTAAAATGATCTCGCTCGCACAAGCTAGGGCGTCACAGCGCATATCCATCGGCGTAGCGCCGCTGTGATCGGCTCTGCCCTCGATCCGTAGCTCATATCGCACTGGCGCGGAGATACCCGTGACGATGCCTACTGGGATGCCGCGTCGCTGCAATACCGGCCCCTGCTCGATATGAAGCTCGATATAGCTATGAAAGCTGGATTTGGGCAGGACGCAGCTTTTTAAATTTGCGGGATTTAGCCCAAACTCCTGCATGGCGTCAAATAGCGAAATTCCGTCCGGATCCTTTAGCTCGCCTAGCCGCTCTTGCGAGAGCTTGCCACTAATTATCTTACTGCCTACG
>CAJPSJ010000012.1 GCA_905373295.1 uncultured Campylobacter sp.
AAGACCTTTGAGAGCTTTTTCGGGCTAATCCCTGCGATTAAAAGCGGCAAGATCGATATGATCGCCTCGGGTATGAGCGCGACGCCGGCTCGCAAAAAGGCGATCGATTTCACAAATCCTTACTACAAGGTCGAAAATTTATATGTCAAGCGTAAGGACGATAGCTCGTTAAATTCCAAGGCGGATCTACAGGGCAAGCGCCTTGCCGCGCAGCTAGGCACCATCCAAGAGCTTGCGATCAGAGATATCAAAGGCGCCGAGGTTAGCGCTACGGAAAATGTTTTTGTAGCCGTCATGTCGCTGAAAAACAAAAAGATCGATGCGCTTTGCGTGGATTCGTCCGTAGGCTACGAATATCTTAAGAAAAACGACGATCTAACCGCATTTTTTAAAGAATCCGATGGCAGTGAGGGCTTTTCGATCGCATTTGATAAGGGCAAGTATCCCGAGCTGCTAGCTAAATTTAACGCAGCGCTTGAGGAGATGAAAAAAGACGGCAGCTACGAAAAGCTTTTGGAAAAGTATAATTTAAAATAATCCGCAAAATTTAGGCGCAAATTCCTCTCATAGAATTTGCGCCGCCTAAGAGGAATCCTATGAAAAAGATATTTCCAGCACTTGCGATTTTGCTCTGCACGCAGAGCTTTGCTGAGCAAAAAGACAGATACGGTATCGCTGCGTTTGCAGGTCTTGGCAATGACGGCAGAAGCTTCGTTTTTACCTTCAGAAAGGCTCAAAAAGATCGTTTCTTTCCCTGCGACTTAAAAAATTTAAACATAATCGCCGCAGGTGCTTCTAGGTGCATAACGGACGCTAAGGAGCTGAAGAAATTCGACAAAGAATATAAAAAAGCTCTTGAGTCCGTGATAAAACCCGGCAAGCGCTACTACGTAAATTTAATCGATCGTGGCAATGACGCCTATGTCTGTGACGCAAGCGATCCTAAAAGCAATCTGCGATTGGACCTAGTGGCGGCGGGATTTGCCGTGCCGACAACCGACGATAGTGAACTTCTTTTAAAAGCCGCCGAGGAAGCCAAAGAGGCTAAACGTGGAATGTATAGCGCAAAATTTTGGGATGTTACTAACTGCATTCTAAACGGCGTGCCGATGCCGAAAAAGATAGATGAGTGAAATTTACGCGCTCAGCGACGATGCCTTAACGCCGCCGCAAACTATCTTTTCGCAGATAGATGAAATTTTTCGCTGCGGCGTAAAGCTCGTACAGTATCGTAGCAAGCTCGCCGTGAGGGATGAAGCTTTAATCCGCTCTCTCATCGGTCTTTGCGAGGATTACGGCGCCAAACTCATTATCAACGACGATGTGGCGCTCGCCAAAAAGCTCGGCGCACACGGCGTGCATATCGGAGAAGGCGACGGCGAGACGGCGCAGGTGCGTGAGTTTTTAGGCGCGGATAAGATCATCGGCGTTAGCTGCTACGCTGATCTTGCTCGCGCGCAAAAGGCCGAGGCGCAGGGCGCTAGCTACGTAGCCTTCGGCTCGCTAAGGCGCGGCAAAACAAAGTCCGATGCGCCGCTTTGCCCCGATGAGCTTGTGCAAGAGGCGCGAAAATCTTTAAACCTCCCAATCGCCGTAATCGGCGGCATAAGCTTAGAAAATCTGGATGAAATTTTAGCCCTCAAGCCCGATTATATCGCTATGGTAGAGGCGATCTACAAACCCGCTTCGATTACGCAGAATTTAGCAAATTTAAAGGAAAAAATGGATGAATATATTTGACGCCGTGATTTTAGGCATCGTCGAGGGGCTGACGGAGTTTCTGCCCGTAAGCTCGACCGGGCACATGATCCTGGCCGCAAAACTGATGGGCTTGCAGCAGACCGACACGCTTAAATGCTTCGAGGTCGTTATCCAGCTAGGCTCGATCCTGGCGGTCGTGGCGATGTTTTACAAGCGGCTTTTGGTTGATTTTAAACTCTGGTGCAAGCTCGTCGTGGGTTTCATCCCTACCGCCGCGATCGGATTTTTGCTCTATAAAAGCATCAAATCGCTCTTTGCACCGCAGACCGTCGCCTACGCGCTGATCGGCTGGGGCATTATTTTTATCGCAGTCGAGCTCTTTCGCAAGGCGCGCCCGAGAGAGGACGAGCTGGAGCATCTGGATCAAATTTCATACGTTCAGGCCTTCATTATCGGGCTTTCGCAATGTTTTGCGATGGTGCCGGGCACTTCGCGCAGCGGCGCTACCATCATCGCAGGGCTTCTGTGCGGGTTAAGCAGAAACCTGGCCGCGCGCTTTAGCTTCCTGCTCGCGATCCCTACGATGTTTGCGGCGACCTTTTACGACACCTATAAAAATTTAGACACCTTCGCGCAAAACTCCTCTAATATCACGACCTTTCTCGTAGGCGGCGTAGTGGCGTTCGTCGTGGCGCTTGCGGCGATCAAGCTATTTCTAAGCTTCGTCTCGAAGTTCGATTTCATCCCGTTTGGAATTTATAGAATTCTAATCGGCGCCATCTTTTTCATCTTCGTTTTTTAAACGCAATCATCAAAGGAATTTCATGAGCCTGGCAAAAAATATCGGCGCATTTTTAAAAGACAGATTCAGCCTCCTATCAGTATTTGATGGTGCGGTGCTAAACGCATACGCGCTAGTTTTGGTATTAAATTTAGCCCTAGGGTTGCTTCTTATCGCGCGTGGCGGCGAGCTGCTCTCTGCGCAGGCGCTGTTTTTCGTGGCGTCTGCGATCTGTGGCGTGACAATAATTTTTTTCGCGCTTTACGCGCTTAGCTTTTACAACGCCAGGCTATATAAAATTCTAGCCTTTGCGCTTCTGGCGATAAACGTGGTCTTTGCGATCGCTCAGATTTTTTTGATCTTTAGCCTGGAGCTTACCTACTCGCACGGCACGCTGGACGCGCTAGTGCAAACGACGCCCAAGGAGGCCTTTGAGTTCGCGCATGCGTTTTTAAATTTCAAGCTTATCGCGGCTTTTTTGGCGCTTTTGATCTTCGTCTTCGCTGCCCTTAGGCTTAGAGTGAGCCAGCGAGCGCGAATGAAGCTATGTCGCGCGATAAAGCTAGCCTTTCTGCTTAGCTTGCTCGTTTTTATCGCGCATGCGGCGTTTAAAAGCTACGTAGCCAAAAGCTCGAAAATGCGCGCCAGCATCATAATCGCACTGAATAAAATTCCGATTTACAACTTTGCTTTCGTTACGAAGGATTATTTCGGCGCCGATTTTAAAAGCGTGCGCGAGCTGCAAGCCGGATACCAAAGCATTTACGCCTCGCATTCGCATAAAACCGCGCCAAACCGCATCTCAAACGTCGTTTTCATTATCGGAGAGAGCCTGCAGCGAAATTTCATGAGCCTATACGGCTACTATCTGCCCACCACGCCGAATCTGCAAGCGCTTGAGCAAAGCGGAAATTTAATTGCCTTTAGCGACGTCGTCTCGCCGGGTGCCAAGACCAACGACGTATTAAAATACGTGCTAAATTTCGGAAATTACGAGAGCGAAAAGCAGCGCCCGTGGAGCGCAAATCTCGATATAGTCGATTTTGCGCGGCTGGCGAACTACGAGACCTTTTGGATCAGCAACCAGGAGCGCTACGGAAAATGGGCGGTCGCAAGCGGAGCAGCTGCAAATAGAGCCGATTTTACCGACTTTACAAACCAGATCCCGGTTTACAAATACGCCTACTCGCTCGACGAGGTCCTGCTTCCGAGTATAAAAAATTTCAAATCGGGTGTGAGAAAGTTCGCAAGCGGGCGGGCGGGCAAAGGCACGGATCTCGCAAACGTCCAAAAAGACGGCGCGGCGCAGGACGACAGGGATAAGTTCTTTTTCATCCACCTGATGGGCTCGCACCCAAACTACGAGTTTCGCTATCCAAAAAGCTTTGCTAAATTTAGCGCCGCGGATATTTTGCGTGAGCCGCTTGATGAAAAGCAGAAAAAAGAGCTCGCGCACTACCTAAATACCGTGGCTTACAACGATTTCATCCTGAGCGAAATTTATAAAATTTTTGCGAGCGACAACACGCTGATAGTCTATTTCAGCGACCACGCCCAGAGCCTTTATCAATACCGAGGCAAGCTGATCCACGGCGGCATCAACCGCTTCACGCTCGAAATCCCGCTGATTTTCATGGCGTCGGATAAGTTCAAAGAGCAAAACGCTGATCTTTGGGCGCGTATCGCGGCAGCCAAAAATAGGCCGTTTTTAAACGACGATCTCATCCACGCGATCGCAGAAATTTTAGAGATGACCGATCTGCCCGAGTACGATCCCGCTCGCTCGGTGATAAACGCTGATTTTAACGCCTCGCGCCCGCGCATCATCGAGGGGGTCGATTACGATAAGGTTTATAAGCTGCAGAAGGAATTCGGCGAGTAAATTTAGTGAAATTTTGCGCCTTTTAGCGGCGCAGAATTTCGCTTCTTAAAATCTGTGCTCTTATCGCAACTGCTCGCGCCTTAATTTAGCTTTCGGGCGGGCGCATATTTTCGCCGCCACGAGCTCTGCGGTAAAATTTCTCGCCGCGGAAGTCTGCCGAGCAAAATTCAGCTTTGTAAAATTTCAAAATTTTGCGGCTAAAATTCCACGGCGCAGAATTTTCCATGCGTTCACGAAATATAAAATTTGCAAAGCTAGTTCGAATAGCGAAATTTTGAAATTTCGGAATTTTAAAACTTGGCAGTGTAAAAATTTATCCGCGCGGCACGGAATTTTACCGATCAAATTTTACGGCGCAAAACTCCTCAGCACAAAATTTACCGCCAAAATTTAGCCCGCAATTTAAAATTTCAAAATCCCGCGTCGCGAAATTTTATACCGAAGAATTTCACGTCCCAATCGGCACGGAGTATCTGCTACCCGAGCCGCGCATAAAATTATGCGCTTTAAAATTCCAAGCCATAAAATTTTACGCTACGAAATTTCACCGACAAAATTTTATGTAGCAAAACCCCGCGCCGTAAAATTTAAAAGCGGCTATTGCTACAAAATTTCGCGAGCTCAATTTATGCTGCCGCAGCGATATTTGCCCGCTACGAAGGTGATTTTATCGCGAATTTTAGCGATCTGTCTTAGCGCCTCCGCCAAGAAATCCACGTCGCTTTCGTCATGGATGAACGAGAAGCTAGCCCGCACCCAAGCGGGTTTGCGCGACATTTCGGTATCGGGCTGCAAGCCGAGCAGATCAAAGCCGTAAGGCGCGGCACAGTCGCAGCCTGCGCGGGTCTGGATCTCAAATTTCTGCCCGAGCACCCCGGCTAGCGCGTCCGCGCCGAGACCTTTCATATTAAAAGCAAAGATCGGCACGCGCGGCGCGGTCAGATTGCCGTAAATTTCAATCTCGGGGATTTTTAAAATTTCGCTTATGAAGCGCTTGCAGATCGCCTCTTCGCGCGACTTGATAGCCTCTAACCCCGCGCTTTTGCGAAGCTTTAGAGCAAGATAAGCTCGCACCAGCGCGATGATGCCCGGCGTGCCTGCTTCCTCCAAGCGCTCCTTGTCGATTATAAAGCGCTGCGTTTGGGCGTCTGCGTATTTGATCGTGCCGCCTCCCGCGAACGTCGGCTCCTCACCGCGCAAAAGCTCCTTTCGCACCGCCAAAATTCCGCTAGCGCCCACGCCGCCCAAAAGCTTGTGTGCGCCGAAAAACATGCCGTCGCAAAAGCCGAGATCTACGTTTTCGTGCGCGATGAGCGCGCTGGCGTCCACGAACAGCCGCCCGCCGTGCGCTTTTAGCATCAAGTAAGCGCGCTTGTAATCGAGCTTTAGCCCCGTCACGTTCGATGCCGCGGTAAGCACGCCGTAAATTTCGCGCCCTTTGTTTGCTGATAGTATTTCGCCCAAGCGCGCAAAATCCATCAGCCCGCTTGGATCCGGCGGCACGCGCACGACCTCACAAAGTCCCTGCCTTAGGCTAATCTCTACGGAGTGATGCTCAAAAGGCGAGATGATGAAAAGCGGCAACCCGCTTAGGCTCTCGCGCCGCAAGCCGAACCTATCTCGCGTCGCGGGCGGCAGGTAGATGCCTAAAATTTCCCAGAGCTTCTTTATCGCCGCAGTCGCGCCAAAACCGCACGAGATCAGGTAGTAGCGCTCCTCGCAGCCCAAAAGCTCTTTGATTTTCGCCCTTGCATTTTCGTAGTAATCGCTCGTGATCTCGGCGTTTGCTCCGCCCGCGGAGTGGACGTTGGCGTATGTTGCAAGCACGCGCTCGATCTCCGCTTCTATAGGGCGATACGCGAGCCCCGAAGCGGCGCAATCGAAGTATTTGACCCCCTCTTTTAAGATGATATTTTCTTTGATCGTTTCAAAATCCAAAGCGCGACTCCAAAATTTTTGCAAATTATATCCAAACTCGCTAAAATTACGCCCGCAAGGAGGGCGAAATTTACGAGCTAAAAGACACTGCGCGAAATTTAGGCGATGCCGATATCGACGCGATTTTGCAGTTTCATTTCGTATTTGACGAGATAGGCTGTATAAGCGGCTACGCGGACGTTTTCGAAGCGATCGAAAATGAAATTTTGCTCTGCTTTGAACATCTCGGCGAGCGCTTTAAATTCGGCGGCGAGCACGAAGAGCAGATCAAAAAGGCGCTGATGAAATTCGCTAGAAGCGACCGCAAAAAAATAGGAATTTCAAAAATCTTGCCGCGATTTACGGCGCAAAAAATCACCGCAGATCTCATAAACGCGAAGTTTTTAATCACCGAAAAATCAAGCGAGCAAAGGGCACAAAAAGAGCGCAAAAATGACCGCCTCCCGCGCGCGCTGCGCCGCTACCATATCACTGACAAAGTCCATTTTAGCAGCAACTTTGCGAGGTTTTGGTTTAGATTTATCGAGCCGAACCTGCCCGCGCTACGCCGCGGCGAGATAGGGCGCGTGCTAAGCCTAATCAAAGCGGATTTCAACGCCTATGCAGGGCTCGGGTTTGAAATTTTAAGCAAAGAGCTACTCGCGAAGTATCTAAATTTAGAGATTTCGCAAATTTCAAGCTTTTGGAACAAAGAGGTCGAGATCGACATCTACGCGAAATTTGAGAGCTTTTGTGTCGCGGGCGAGTGCAAATACAAGGAGCGAAAAATTTCAAAAAACGTGCTAAACGAGCTCATACTCAAATGCGAAAAAGCGCGACTCGCGCCCGATCTGCTCGCGCTGTTTTCCAAAAGCGGCTTTAGCGGCGAGCTGCAAAACCTAAAAAGCGATAAAATTTTACTCTTTTCGCTCGAGGATTTTAAAATTTTACTTTGAACTGCACGCCAAAAAAGCCTAGAATATGGCGCGAGCGAGCGGTACTGTGCGCGTACGGTATGCCGCAAGAAATGAGCGGGGTGCTATCGACGAACACGCTATCTACGGGCGGCACGGGCAGAGCATGGGTAAGCGCAAGGCATGGCAGACGCGCTATCGATAGACGGCATGAAGGTGTGTTTGAGCGGACGGCGACGCTATGGATAGGCAGACAGCGCGCCATTAGAGGCGCACTATGGCAGCAAATTTTAAACACAATCTGCAAGCAGAAAATTCGCCAAGCGCCAAATGCGAGTTTTTAAAATTCTATCACTAAATTTTAGCACAGGTTTAGACGGCTACGCCGCCCACGCACAAATCAGCCACTTGCGAATTTCCCGCGACTATTGATAAGCAAACACTCGCTATATGTAAGCAAACTCGCGCCACTGCAAAACCGCAACTATTCATAAATAAACCTCGCGCTCTAAATTCCTCAAATTTAGACTATTTTTTCACCTTGATCACGTATGGCACCGATTTGATCACGCCTTTGGAAAACAGCGTCTTGGTGTCCGCATATACGGCGTCAAGCTCGGCTTTTGAGACGTCCGCATCGCTTACCTGCGCGTCCTTGTCGTAGTATTTCTCGATCACGTCGATCGCGCCCTTTTGATCGCTCGGAGAGAGGGCTTTTAGATGCTTTAGAACCAGCGCCGATTTGATAAACGCGCTCTTGCCGTGCACCGGCGCAAAGATCAATTTTACGTTGCTGTTGCGAAGATGCTTCGTGATCCTTTTCATCTCCTCGGCGCAATACGGGCACTCCGGATCGCCCACGATGTAGGTCACGTAGGGATTATTTTTATCAAACGACTCGATATAGGCAAATCTCGCGGGATTTATGCTCTTTAGCAGCTCAAGCGCGGCGGCGTCCCTGGCGTCCTTTAAAATTTGAGTTCTCATCTTAAACAGCGCCGCATCCGCCCTGTCTGCAAGCTTAGGCTCCTCAGTTACTGCCACTAGGCTTTTGCCGTCGTCGCTAGCTAAAAACGCCTCTTTTTTATCGCCCGAGCGGACGATCAGTAAATTTAGCCCGTTTAGCGAGTTCAGCTTATCGATCGAGATGAGCTGAGCGTTTTTATCATTTAGACTTTGCTTTAGGTTTTTCGCGAATTCCGCTTCGTTCGCATTCGCGCCAAGCGCAAAAGCCGCACACGCAGCCAAGACGTAGATGATTTTTTTCATAGCTTTCCTCCCCTTAAAATTTCGCCAATTATATCAATTTAAAATAAAATTTGTTATAATCGCGCCTCATTAATTTAAGGAGAAATTTATGGCTTATTCAATGGGCGATCTAAAAAAAGGTCTAAAAATCGAGGTGGACGGAATCCCGTTTAAAATCATAGAATACCAACACGTAAAACCGGGCAAAGGACCTGCTTTCGTGCGCGTTAAAATAAAATCTTTCATCGATGGCAAGGTGCTTGAAAAGACCTTCCACGCGGGCGATAAATGCGAGGCGCCGAATCTCGAGGAAAAAGAGATGCAGTATCTCTACGACGACGGCGAGGCGTGTCAGTTCATGGATACGGCTAGCTACGAGCAAATCGCGATCAGCGACGAGGACGTGGGCGAGGCGAAAAAATGGATGCTAGATGGCATGATGGTAAATATAATGTTTTACAACGGCAAAGCAATCGGCGTGGATGTGCCGCAGGTGGTGGAGCTTAAGATCGTAGAAACTGCGCCGAATTTCCGCGGCGATACGCAGGGCAGCAACAAAAAGCCCGCCACGCTTGAGACCGGCGCCGTGGTACAGATCCCATTTCACGTGCTTGAAGGCGAGGTCATCCGCGTTGACACCGTCCGCGGCGAGTATATCGAGCGCGCAAATAAATAATCCTCCTTGTTTTTGCGAAATTTTGATTTCGCAAAAATTCCTCTTTCTTTTGAAATTTATAAACTCCGAGCGAGAAATTTAAACCGTATCGGTTGCGCAAATTTAATAAGAATAGCTTTTCGAATTCGCCGAAATGCGAGATCATTTAATCTAAATTTTGCGTAGCGCCGATTTGGCAAATTTAGGATGGTTTTAAGATTAAATTTACGGATATGAAATTTGAGTATAAAAAACGCCCGAAAGCAAATCTTGCGACCCACTTTCGGGCTTTGAGCTAGGCTGCAACTTTAATTAGATTTAAAATTTCACCTTCACTTGGGAAACGAGGCTTAGCAAAATCTTTATTGAAGAAAAGCTTTCTGCCGTCAACTTCTACTAGAAAGTCTCCGCTGCCGCCAGGGACCAACTCGACAACTGCATCCTTATAGACGCCTGTTATTTCATCTCTCACACGGAGAGCTTGCGGTCTATAAGATCAAGAATTACAATAAGTAATTACAACCTTCATCTTTATTCCTTTCTAAAAAAGTGCCACATTCTAGCAGAACTAGCTTAAATTTTAATATAAAAGCTCAATTTCGCGCGCCTCAGCATTTAAAAATTTATGAGCGAAATTTCGTCGTTTGCAAAGCTCTAAATTTTGCTGCCGCGGGCTTAAGGCTAGTCCTCAAATTTTAAAATTTCATCGTAGCAGAGATAAAAATCGCAGCCGTGCGCATGGAATTTCTTATCGCCGTGAAAGTGTCCGAAATACCACCGCTCAGGCCTTACGAGCTCAAAGATCCGCTCTAAATATTCAGACGTTTTATCGGGAGTGCTTTTGCCGCACCAAAGGTACTCTTTTAAAAATTTCATCGCAAACCACGGCGCCGTGTGGCTTAGCACCGCATCGATCCGTCCGCCCGCAGCGATGAAATCGCGCGCATTTCGCATCGCGCAACTAAACTCCTCCTCGCTCGGAATCTCGCGCGCCCACCAGCTAAGCCCCGGTATCCGATGCGCCTTATCGACGCTAAGCGCGCCGCCGAAGCATAAAAAGCGCCGCCCCGCGATCTCGTAAATTTCGCCGCGTCGCAGCCAAAATATATTTTCGCCGCCCACGCCCACGGTGCCGCCGAATTTTCGCTCGCGCGGCAGCTCATCCAACATATTGAAATTTTCATGGTTGCCGTCTATGAAAAGAAGCGTGGCGGGGAAATATCTTTCTATATTTTTGCGCGCCATAAACTCATCTATCCGCTCGCTCCAAAACAGCCCAAAATCTCCGAGCACGATGACGAAATCATCGGCGCTAAGCCCGCCCGCAAAGGCCTTGTTCGTTATTTTGCCGATCTCGTTTATGCCGTGCGTATCGCCGCAAAGATATATCATCTGCCTCTCCTTTAATCTGACTCGCCACGCTTTGCCACAGCCCGTGCGAATGAAATTTTAAGCACTAAATTTACGCAGCGCACGCGTCGCAAAAACCCGACTAGCGTTCCGATCCGCAACCACGCAAATTTAATCCAAATTAAAAGCGTAAATTTAGACGACGTATTTTAAAAGCACGGGCATCAAGCCTATTACCGCATAAATTTAAAGTCACGGCTTCCGATTTAAATTTCGCAGCGCAGATCTAAGCGGCGAAATCCGAGTAGGCACAGCTTTGCTTACTGCCGCTAAATTTTAAATTTAGCGACGGACTTTGTAAATTTATAGCGAACTGTATAAATTCTGCGGTGGATTGTGCAATTTCCACAAAGAGCTTTGTAAATTTTCACAACGAACTTTAAAATTCCACGGCGAGCCGCCTAAATTTAAAGATTAATTTTAAAGCCTGCCGCGCAATTTCGTCGCCAGTGCTGCGCCGATTTTTTCGTAGCCCTCTTTTTGCAAGTGGATCTCGTCGGGGCGGATAAGCCCACGCTCGCGCCAGCCACGCCAGCCGCCATCCTCATCCATAAGACCGGCTATGTCGTAAAACATCGCCCCTTCATCTCGCGCCAGATGCGCTAGCACCTCCGCAGCGCGTGAGGCGTTTGGCACTTTAGGGCTTCGCGGCGGCGCTACAAGCAGGATTTTTGCACCGGGAGCTGCGGAGCGGACGGAGCGAAGCAGTCCACGGACGCTTTGGTAGAATTTTTGCTCGTCAAATTTCGGATCCATCGCGTCGTTTGTACCATAAGCGATAACTACGAGATTGTATCTAAGTCCCGAAAAATCCCTACCAAAGGCATCTGCGCCCCATTTTTCATAGAGGTTGCTAAACGCGCCGTTGCTCGCGCAAGAGTCTGCAAAGCGCGCGTTTTTGCGGTAAATTTTATATCCTCCAAGCTCTGCTCCGTCACGCAGCGATCTAATTTCGATAGGAAATCTAAGTCGCAGCTTAGAATACTCCCATTTCTGCGGCACTTCTTGCGAAATATACGCGCTTAGCCCACTTGCATCGCGCACGCGAAAAATCTCGCCGCCCTGATCCGATTTATGCAAAATTTCGACGTAAAAATCGCCGCTAAGCTGCTTTAGCTCCAGTCGCACATTAGCGCCCTTTTTGCCGGTAGCGATCACTCCGCATAGCGGGAAATCCGGGTCTTGCTCGGTGCGAGACGAGATCACATTAAAGCCGCTTTGCTTAAATTCTATATTTTCGCTTTTGTGGTATTTAGGCATCATTGCAGGCACGAAGCCGACGCTGTTTTGCACGAAAAAGCCGTGTCTGAAAGCATCTATCAGCGCGTCGCTTCCTAAATGCGAATCGCCAAAAAATTTCACTCCAAAGCCCGCAGAGCTTTTTGTGTTTGCGGAATTTATGCCGCGGACGCCTGCGTTTGCCGCGCATCCGCCTAATAATGCGGCAAATAAAATCACTATAAATTTACTCAACTTCAATCCTTGATAAAATTTCTTTCGTTACCGCTTCGCAACCCTCTTTGCTCATATGAATGCCGTCGTCTTGGCGCACGCGCACGAGCTTGGAGCCGCTTTGCAGATAGGTTTTATAGACGCCTTTTTCGCACACCAGCGGGGTTGTTTGCATAAAATACCCGCCAAGCGCCATACTGGCGTCGGCATATATTTGATTTAGCAGCTGCGTTTTCTCCTCAAAATCCGGCTTTTGCATACACGGCATCGCTAGCCATAGCACCCCTGCACCATGCGAGTGCGCCGTATCGTAGATCTCACGCACTCTTGAGGCGTAAAACTCCCGCCAGCGCGGCGTTTTAATGCCATAAGTTTTGCCGCCCGCGCGGTACTCCCACACATCGTTGGCGCCCAGAAGCACGACTACGAGCTTAACGCCGCCATTCTCTCTAAGCGCAGTATCGAGCGTCTTTTGCCAGTCGAAAGATTTCTTGCTCGCAAGCCCCGTAGATTGCTTGCTAAGATCGATCACCCTCAGGCTTCGCTTCGGGAAAAATTTCTTAGCGTTCATCCCAACGTATTGCATCAGACTATCGCCCATAAAAAGTACCTCATCGCCTGCATTTAGGCGGATTTTGCCATCGTCGCTAAGTGAAATTTTAGCATCAACCTCCACGGAGCCTTGCGTCGTTAAATTCTGCTCCAAGGCCTGCGGAGCAGGGAGTTGAGAATCGGAATTTTCGCCGCTTTGCAAGGTTGCGCTTGCCACGACGGGATTTTGCGGCGCAGAGGAGCTGCGCGGCACAGAGCTTGTTGTAGCCTGGCTTTGTGACACGGAATTTTGCGAAGTAGAATTTTGAGGGGCGGAATTTTGTGCGTAAGGCTCTTGCGCCAAATCGCGCGTCTTTAAATGATGCGTAGAATTATTTAAAGAGGAATTCTTTGCAGCATGAGCCTGCAGCTTGCTATCTTGCGGTTTAACGCTTTGCGAAGCATCGTGATCTCGCGCCCCCATGCTTTGCAAAGCTTGATTTTCCGCCATACGATCTTGCGCAGATTTTTTAAAATTTTCGCTTCCACTATGCGGACTTGCGTCCTCATCCTTGCTAATGTCCTCACCTTTGATACGCTGCTCAAGCTTATCTGCGCCATTTGCAATCTTTTCGTAGATCTCTCCGCCTACGCGAAACGGCGAGCGGCGCAGCCATTCTTCTAGCCCGAAATCATCGTGAAATCGCTGCTCCAAATAATAAAGCAGCGAGCCTTGCATAAAAAATGCTGAGAAAAGCAGCGCAAAAAGCAGAGTCGAAACAAACCTAAGCATCTAAAATCCTGCGTAGATGAAATTTGGAATTCCGCTTGGCATCAGCGCAAAAATCAGCGTGAAGATCATGCCGAGCGCGAGAGCTTTAGGCAAAAACGGCAGCTCGGCAAAAAGCGCGATCAAAGTATCTTTAAGAGCTGAAATTTTAGGATAAACAAAAATCCCTGCTAAAATCCCCGCAAGCGCTGCTAGCTCGCTAATATCTCCGAAAGCTCGCGCGCGGGTAAAAGCGCTCAAAATCGCCGCCGCATCTGGCAGGGAATTGGCGAAAAAAATCCAAGCGAAACTTACAAAAATATAGGTGCAAAAAAGCGCCAAATGCGGATTTAACGGCTTTACGCCCACTTTGGCAAGACATTTTAAAAACACAAGCGCCACTCCGTGCAAAAGCCCCCAAATCAAAAAATTTAATCCCGCGCCGTGCCAAATGCCCGACAGCGCAAACGCGATTAGCAAATTTACGCAGGTGCGCGCAAAGCCATTGCGCGAGCCACCAAGCGGGATATAAATATAATCGCGTATAAACGTGGATAAGCTGATATGCCAGCGATCCCAAAACTCGCCTAAATTCTTAGCCGCGTAGGGCATATTAAAATTCTGTGGCAGCATAAAGCCCATCGCAAGTCCAAGCGCCCGCGCCATATCGATAAAGCCGCTAAAATTCGTATAAAGCACCACGCCATAAAGCAGTAGTGCAGCTAGAATTTGCGCCGCGGAGGACTCAGGCTCATCGCCGTAAACGCCCGAAATCACATCGCTATAATACGCGCCCAAATAGCCGCTAATAAGCAACATCTTAACTAAGGCAAAAATTATAAGCACATAAATTTCATCGGCATTGCCAAAGTGCTTGAAGCGATCAAACTGCGGCAGTACTGGCTCTACGCCCTTGGCAGCGCTAGCGCGCCCGATAGGACCCATCACGACGCTAGGGAAAAATGCCAAAAAGCACGCCAAGCTCAAAAAGCCCTGCTCGCCGCATTCGCACCTATAGACCGAGACGAAATAGGTGATCGACATAAAAACATAATATGAAATTCCAAGCGGAAACGCCACGCTATCGACGGTACCTAGGTGCAGCGCAGCAAGAGCGGCATTGAAAAACTCCCTGACGTAGCCATAATATTTAAAAAATGCGAGAAAAAATAAGCCGCCAGCAACTGCCGCAAGCATCACCGCACGTGCCTTCGCAGTTGGTAACGGAATCTGCTTCGCTAACCCCGCTTTTTGCACCTGCTTTGCTATGCCAGCTTGTTTTGTTACACCCATCTGCTTGGTTGCCGCTTTACGCGAGAGCTTTTTCTTATGCGAAGACTGCTTTGCGGGCGGTATGGTTTTTGCGACTACGCGATTGGCGCGCGCGATACACACCCCTGCAAAATATACGAAGGTACTATAGGCTGCAAGCACTAGCGCAAAGCGCGGATTTACGGAGCACATAAAGCCGTAGCTTGCTAACAGGATCAGGATTTTTTGCGCGAAAATATGATTTTTGAGCGTCCAATAAATGATTAAAAACGCTAAAAAAGCAAGGACAAACTCAGGCGAAAAAAATGTCATTCAATCTTTCCAATTTAAATTTTTAAAGCTCTTGCGGGCTTTTAGACGCTTGCAACGCAAAATTTTATGCGCAGGCACGGCATTACGTCGCTAAACGCGCTAATAAATTTAGCGTCCAAATCCTTAGATTCACGGACAGCTTGCATGCGAGCCCTTGCCACGTGAGCGGAATTTCGCCACAATGGCAAAATTTGAAACGCAAATGAGGGCTCGACGCATGAATAAAATTTTTAAATGCGCTGAGCGGTTTGCCATCAAATTCTTACAAAAGCTCGCAAACGCAGTCTCATAGGTTCTACCCGCAGGATTTCAAAATAAGCGCTTTTTGGAATCATGCCATATAAATTAGGCGCGCGATGCCGCTAAAATCTTATGAAATAAGATGAGCCGCACTTCATCACAACTATGAGGGCTAAAATTCTACAAAGCAAAATTTTAAAAG
>CAJPSJ010000013.1 GCA_905373295.1 uncultured Campylobacter sp.
CTTTGTTTTAGCGCGATGAGTTCATTATAAAGTGCCTTTTCGCTCTGCAGGCTAGGTGGTACTCGAGCTTTCTGGGGGTTTGATCTACTGCCGAGACAAAGCAAACGCCGTATCCCTGCTGCATCCGGATAGACAAAACGTCGCCCTCCTCAAAACAGGGCGTTTTTTGCTTCGAAATTTTGGGCCGTTTAAGCGGTCTAGAGTTTTCGCTTTTTAGCTGAAGCGCTAATTTATCAAGCGCTTTTTGTCGGCTCTTTTGAGATTTTTCAAAGACCTTGTTCCACATCTGGCTTGCGCCGCCTTTTATGATAGCAAGGGCTTTTTCGCGGATTTCGTCACTTAAAAATCCGATCTTCCAAAGCGAATACGCCAGAGCCGTCCAATAAATCTCGCTATAAAGCTCATCGGTGCAGAAATTTTCCGCCTGCGCCAAAACATCTTGCAGTATCGTTTCAACATTTTCGCCATCCTTGTATCGCTCGGTGATAGTCAAATATATATCGTATCCGTCGTCGCTGTCGATAATTTTCACCCCGTCTATCGCCATTTTTTCTCCTTTATTTTGATCTTTTTTGCCGATTTCACCGGCTAAATTTTATCAAAATTTGAGCGCCTAAAAGACGTTTTATTTTAAATACAAATTTAAAAGGAGCACTTGCTAAAAACGCCGAAAACGAAAGTAAAATTTAAAGTAGAAAGTCGGGCAAATTTGAAGATTTAGCAAGTTAAATTTTCACTTCGTCTGCAAGTCCGTCAAATTAAGGATAAAATTTTACTACCCAAATTTTAGCCGTGATCAAAAATACGCAAGCAAAAAACTATTTTGCGTTAAAGTCCTCAAATTTAGTCGGTAAATTTCGCTCCAAAGAGCGGTTTTAAACGTCGATGTTTGATTAAATTTAAAAATCTTAAAAACTAGCTAAAAGATCCGAAACCCAAAATCCAAGCCGTGCCAAAAGTCCTAAATCTAAAAATTTATCTACCGTTATACAAAGTATCGTGACGATAAGTGCGATCATCCAGCGCTTTTGAGTCTTTTTACCGATCTTGTGCGAGGTTTTGACTCCCGCGTAAACGCCCGCTAGCGAGCCGACTCCGAGCAACGCGCCAATCTTGTAGTACACGAGTCCGTGTGCGGAAAGGCTCAGAAAGCCCGCGCTTGAGGAAAATATCACGAAAAATAGCCCCGTGCTGACGGCCTTTTTGATGTCGTAGTTTAAAAAGCTGATCAAAATAGGCATCACGAATACCGCGCCGCCGATACCCACGCTGATCGCCACGGCGCCCACCGCAAGCCCCACGATAAAGAGCAAAATTTTAGATTCGTTGGCCTCGCCCGTGGGCTCGGTCGGGGTTTTGAAGAGTTTGATTAAATTTATGATCTGCACCAAAATGAGCGTGCCGAGTAGAAATTTTGAGGAGAAATAGCTTACGATAAAGCCGCTGCTAAGCGCGCCGCAAAAGCCTCCAAGCCCCAGCACCAGCGCGGGCGCGACGTCGAGCATTTTGCTTTTAAAATTTACGAACGAGCCGAAAATCGAGCTGAAGATCATCTGCATGATGCTGATGCCGATGGCGTACTTGACGTCGTAGCCGAAGAGCATCATCACGGGCACCACGACCGTGCCGCCGCCGATGCCGAAAAATCCGCTGATAAAGCCTACGCAGGCGCCGATTAAAATGTATTCAAAAAACATCCGTATTCCTTATTTCAGCCCCTTTGGTCTCGCCGAATTCCGCTTTTTGCGGCTTGTAATTAAATTTTACTGTTTTGCGAGTCTTTAAATTTAAGCGCAAAATTTAGTAAATTTAAGCCTTGTAGAGGTAAAATTTGCCGTTTGCGTGGCGGATCAGGCTAAAAAATTCCGCCCTATCGTCTATACAGCGCCAGCTTTTTATCTGCGCTTTGTGAGTATCAAACAGCATGTATTCGCCGCCGCTAAAGCTTGTCGCGCCGAGCCTATATGCGTCTTTTACGATCTCATATCCGCCGCTTAAATTTATCGTTTGGCGCCGGGTAAAATTTTGCCTCTCAAAAAAAGCTTCCGCCTGCTTGATGCGCTTGGTATTGCGCGGAATTTACGGCATTTGCCATCGTGCGCTCCTTAAAATTTTATGAAGACGGGTTAAATTTTACGCTGCCGCCAACGGCTCTCGCTTCTTAAAATTTCATGCAAACCGAATAAATTTAGCCTCGCATGGCGGCAAAATTTGACCGCTAGACGGCAAAGCCCAATCATTTGGCGGTAACCGATAACCGCTAAGCGTAGCCTATGAGCGCTATGTACCAGCGCCGAAATTTTAAATCTTGCCTTGTGAATTTCATAAAATTTACGCGCAGTTTCGGCGCTCTGCGAATACTTGCGAGATACCGCACCGCCTTCAAACGCTCGCACACGAGAGCCTGAAATTTTATGAGCATTTGAAATTCCATAGCATTTAAATTTCACGATATTTAAAATTCCACGGCATTTTGAAATTTCACGACGTTTTAAATTCCAGCGAAATTCGAAATTTCGCAAGTATTTGAAATTTCACAATCTTTAAAATTCCTCTAGCGTCTTAAATTTTTCCGACGCGAGCAGGCAAACCGCCCGGACGGGCAAACCGCTCAAATTTGCTCGCCTGCGCTGTGCCGCTAGATATTACTCAAATTTACTCTCCTCCGTAGCGACGTTAGCGTATAAATTTAAAATTTTACTCGCCCGAGACCGCGACTATTACTCGGATTTATTCCCCTCCTTGGCGCCCGAAATTTTATCCAGCACCTTCTTGCCGACCTCGCTTTGATTTAGCGCTTCAAGCATCGCGGCTAGCTGCGTGCCGCCCTTGGCGCTTAAAATTTCGCCGAATTTACTCATCCCCTCGCCTACGCTGCCTTCGTTTGCGATGATCTTAAGATCCGCCGCGCTTAGCGCCTTGGCCTGCTCCAGACCGATATCGCGGTTCGCTTCGATCTGTTTGATCGAAATGAGATAGGTCTGGTATCCTTGATTTTCGCCGATCTCGCGCGCGAGCTCGATCTGTGCGTTTACGGGCGCGAGCTCCTTCAGCCTAAGCGCCTCGGCCTCGGCAGAGCCTATCTTTAGCGTACCCTGCGCCTCTTTGTCCTTCATCTCCAAAAGCGCCGCAGCGGCGAGAAACTGCTTCTCTTTATCGCCCTGCGCTACTAAAATTTGATTTTCCTTGATCGCTTCGGCGTCGCGGATTTTGGCGTTTTTACGCGCTTCGGCGTCGATCTCGATCTTGCGCTGCTCCTGCTCGGCTTTTACGATCTCCACTTGCTTTTTGATCTCGGCCTGCTTGACGTCGTTTACCCGCACGACCTCCATCGCCTTTTCCTGCGTGATCTTTTGCTGATCCTTGATGAGCTGCTCGGCTTGCTCCTTTGAGATCGCGACTTCGCGCTCGTTTTCGACGGTTTTAAGGCCCACCATCTTATTGGCCTCCTGCTGGCGCACTTCGGTTGCCTGCGCGGCTTCGATCTCGGCGATCTGGGCAAGCTTGGTGTTGTTTGCGACCTCGACGCGGCTTTCCTTTTCGATCTGGGATTTTTTCTTCTCCATTATGTTAAAGATAACCTTGCTGCCGCTGCTATCGCGGATATCCATCAGCTCGATGTTTTTGACGGGCTCGATACCCCAGTTTTGCAGCTGCGTCTTTACCGCCTTGGTAAAATCGTCTCCGAGCTCGGAGCGGATCTGCAAGATGTCCTCAAGTACGCGGCTTGAGAGGATCGAACGGATCGAGCCTTGGATGATATTGGTAAGCTGGTTATTCAAATCTTGAAAATTATTGACGCGTTGTGCGGCTAAATTTGAATCCACGATCCTAAAAAACGCTGTAATATCGACTACGAAAGGAAGCCTGCCCAGATCATACGCCTCGTAATCCTCGATCTTGATACTAAAGACCGAGACCGGCAAAACGATCTTCGTAACGCCCAGCGCCGGCACCCAGCTCGGGAATTCGTAGTAGCTGTTGCCGTTGCCGGTATCTTTGCCGTAGCTCGTCGTCTTACGCGCGCTCTGGACGATATGCACTTCGTTCGTCTCCACTATGCGCCTGAAAAACAGAGGCACGATGATAAAAAGCGCGATTAAAACCCCGGCGGCGGCGCCGATCAAATATAAAATTTCACCCATTTTCTCTCCTTCAAAAATGCTAAATTTAAAATGGATTATATAAAAATTTACTTTGAAAAATAATAAATGATCGCAACGGCGGCGGTTAAAATTTACGGAATTTTAATGAGATTTTTTGTAATATCTCGGCGTATATTTCAATACCGTTTAGGAGAAAAAATGAAAAAATTTTTACTGCTGCTTTTAGCGGGTGCGCTTTTTGCGAACGCGGCAGAGCTTAGAACTATCAAGGATATGGACGGCGCCGAGGTTAAAATCCCCGCAAACGTGGAGCGCATCGCAGCGCTTTGGCATGCGAACAACCAAATTTTGCTGGCCCTCGGCGGAGCGGATAAGATCGTCGCCACCACCGATAATATCAGCAAAAACGCATGGTTTCTTAAAATTTATCCGCGCCTGGCGCAGATCCCCGTGCTGCTAAAAAATAACGACGTAAATTTAGAGGAGCTAATGAGCCGTAACCCCGACGTAGTCATCATCTCAACCGCACTGGCGGGCGAAAATTTAGCTAAGCAGGGCTTTACGGTTTTAAAGGCATCCTTTAGCGACTACGAGCAGATGAGGCGCAGCATCAGGATGTGCGGCGATATGCTAGGCGGCGACGCACCGCAAAGAGCGAAGGATCTGGTCTCAAATTTAGATAAAAATATCGCTTTGGTTAGCGGCCGCACCGCAAATTTAAGCCCCGATAAGCGCCCGCGCGTCCTTCACATCGTAGGCGGAACCGATCTTTTAAAGATCGACGGCAAGGGCACGCTGATCGATTCTTGGATAGAGCTTGCGGGCGGCACAAATGCGATCACCGCCACAAAAGGCCCGATGAAAACGATCACCGCCGAGGAGATCATCGCTAGCAACCCGCAGATCATAATCGTGGGCGGCGATCATAACGAAGATGCGGTAGCTCAGATCAAATCTAGCCCGATCTACAGCGGCACGGATGCGGTAAAAAACGGGCGCGTCTACGGCAATCCGCGCGGGGTTTTCAACTGGGATCGATACGGAGCGGATGCGGTGCTTCAAATTTTATGGGCGGCCAAAACCATCCAGCCCGAGCTATTTGCCGACATCGACGTGAAAGCCGAAACGAAGGCGTTTTATAAAAAATTTATGAATTACGAGCTCAGCGACGAGGAATTTGGCTATATTTTAAAAGGACTTAACCCGGAGGGTAAATAAGACGCGGAACCGAAGCAACGACGTCGGCGCCGCACCTAGCAGGCAACCCGTGCCGAACAGTTTCATCGTGTAGTAGGCAACGAGTACATCGGCACAGAATGTTTCATCGTGCGACGCACATCAGCGCCGAGCAGACCGCCCGTCCTATCTCGACACCGGATAGACAAATCGTCTAGTCATACGGGCGAACGGGCGTCGTATCGTCAAAACAAGCGCCGCTATCTCGCATTTTGGCGCGTTGAAATACGGATGCCGTCCACATAAAGCGCAGATCCCATCGTTGCTCGGCGCGTCGATACCTAAATGACGGCGTCGCTGCCACATTGTCCCAACTGAAACGGTATCCTTAACGCGCGGCGTACCGAGCGAGCAGCGCACCCGAATATACAGCGCGAGGCGGAGTAAAATTTAAACCCGCGGCGGGTGAAAAAGGACAAAGCAACGACAAGCAAACAAGGGCAAAATAAAGCTGCAAGATAAAATTTAAAGCAAAGGAAGCGGTCATGGAAATTTCATTTTTTACGACGCTTGAGTCTTCTCTAACAGGCGCTTGGATACCCTCATTTGCGATGGTGCTGATACAGTTCGTGTATATGTTTATCTACAAGGAGGTCGGCAAGCGCGCCACCGATACCTCGTGGTACACGCTCGCGGACAAGCGAAATGCGATCATAAGCTCGCTGCTGCAAGTAGCGCTGCTTATTTTATCGGTGTTTGTACCGCTTAAGACGGGCAGCGCGTGGTTTTGGATCGGGGCGGTGATCTACGTAGCGGCTTTTGCGGGCTTCATCAAGGCATTTTACGACTATGCGGCAGCCCCTGCGGACAGAGCTGCACAGAGCGGCATCTACCGCCTATCGCGCAATCCGATGTATTTCTTTTATTTCCTCGGCATGGCGGGCGTTTGCGTCGCCTCGGCGTCGCTGTGGCTACTCATAGTGATAGTGCCCTTTGCCGTATATAACCATCTCGTGGTCCTGGGTGAAGAGCGCTACTGCGAGCAAGCCTACGGACAGGAGTATCTGAAGTATAAACGCAAGACGCCGAGATATTTTTTGTTCTTTTAAGGGAGGCGGCGCGCGATTGAGCCCTAAAGCAAGAGCGTAAATTTAGATAACGCTTTAAAATTTTAACCAGACTTGCGAGCTAATTTTAAAATTTGCCCAAAATTTTAAGGACTGCGAGATATAGGCTTAAATTTAGAACTAAATTTAAAAACCCGAAATTTAAAATTATTTCGCCGTCTAGGCTAAATTTAAAATGGTGCAGTACTTAAAACGCCATTTTAAATTTACGCTTGCACGCACCACAGCATCGTCAAGCGCGCGACTCCACCAACGGCAAAAGCAAACTATGACGACGGCTGCTAAGCGAAGTCCAATTCACGCCCATATCCGCAAGCAGCCTAATTTCCGCTCGCATACGCAGACAGGCTGCTCGGATCCTCAGGAGCGAACCGATCGTCCGAGATAGCGTCATCCTCGCCCGAGAGCACGCTCATCGCGCTGATACGCGAGATCAGCAGGCAATCCTCGGCAATGTCCGCGCGATCCGAGCCGATAGTAAGCGACGTAATCGCCGTGCGTCCGATGACTGCGCGCCCGCCGTCCATCGTGCGAAGCCCCCAGATATCGTGCAGCACCGCCGGCTTGCCGTCCACCCGCCCTACATAGAGCATCACGTGGCCGGGCATATACAGCAGGGTTTTATACGCTACGCCGTTTTTACCGATGAAGCTAAGCTTTTCATCTGCGCTCATCCCCGCGAGCGAAAAACGCTCGCCGCGGCCCGATTGCGCCTTAGAATTTCGCGGCAGCCACAGCCCGAAATTCGCCAAAAAGTCTTTCGTCATAAGCGAGCAATCGCGAAGAAATTTATACCCACCCCAGCCGTATTTTTGCCCGAGCAGGCTAGCGGCTACGATCTTTGAGTTTTGCTCATCAAGCGGCGCGGGCCAAAGCCTCGCATCCTCCGCACTAACGAAATATCTCCTGCTGCCAAACTGAGTTAAAATTTCGCCGCTGAAACCGCTCCGTACGCCGAGCGTGCCGCCAAGATCGCGCTCGCCGCTAAAATCATACGGCAAAATCGTGCCGGTACGCGCCCTAAAAAGCTCCGCGCCGCTTTCATCATAAACGATCGCGCCGTCGCGCAATATCGTTATAAATTTAGAATTTGCGTAGATATCCGCCTGCTGCGGGCTGATGCGCTTTATCGCGTCGCTTCTTATCCAGCCCCACACGCCGTCGTTGCGCACGAACGCCCATGCGCCGTCTCTGCTGTAATGCGACAGCAGCATCGGATAGCCCACGCTCACAGCGGAATTTGCGGCGTAATCAAACGGCTCGCCCTCCCCCGGCTCGCTCGGATCGCCGAAAATCGGCAGATCGCTTGGGATATTTCGCAGCAGTGCGTTTTTTACCGTTATAGCAGGCGCTGAAATCAGTCCGAACGCCTCTTCGTTCGCGTTTATACGAATGCTTTGATAGATCGCATCGTCGTATATCCTGCCTGCGGCGTCAAAATGGCGCCCCTTGGCGTAATTAAGCCCCCAAAACGTATCGATTTCCGCTTTAATAGGCGCATCGTCAAACCAAATTTTAAAATAGCGGCTCTTAAACGCGCTTCCGCTTATGTTTTGCACCGAAGCGGGAGCCGGCAGCCGCTCGCTGTTTTGAGCGTATTCGAGATCTAAAACCGCGGGATTTTCCGGGATAAACTTATGGGTGGCGCAACCTGCGAGAACCAAAGCTGCGAAGATAAGAGATACTAGTCGTTTCAAACAAAATGCCTTTTAAAAAATTTTGGCTATAATTTTGCCAAAAAATAGGAAAAAACTTGATAAATTTCATCATCCAAAAGCTAAAAGATCGCAATATTTTCATCACGGGCGGCGCAGGCGTGGGCAAAAGCTACGTAATAAAAGAGCTCATCGAAGATTACCGCGCTCGCGGCAAGCTCGTCATCGTGCTCGGCAGCACCGGCATCAGCGCCGTAGAGATCGGCGGCGTGACCGTGCATAGCTTCTTCCGCTTCGGCATTTGTAAAAACCACGAGGAGCTAAAGAGCTTCGATCGCAAACAAAGCGGCAAGCTAGGCGAGCTGCGAAAAATTTTAGCCCTCGCGGATCTCATCGTGATCGATGAAATTTCGATGATCGGCGCCGAGCTTTTCGAGATGATCTATCTTAGAATTTCAAATTCTAAATTTAACGGACGGCTGCTAGTTACGGGCGATTTTTATCAGCTTCCGCCGGTACGCAAAGAGGGCGAGAGCGCGCCGCGCGCGAGCCTATTTAGCGACTCGGATTACGCCTTCGGATCGTACGCGTGGAGACAGTGCGAGTTTTTTTACGTTGAGATGATAGGCTCCAAGCGCACCGCAGATGCGGCGCTATACCGCCTGCTTTGCGAGCTGCGGCTCGGCATCGCAAGCGAGCAGACGGCGGAGCTGATGCGATCTTTACTCATCGATGCCGTGCGAGCTGAGCCGAACGCCACGATAATCTCGGGCAGAAACGCCGAAGTGGATGCGATAAATAACGCCAGACTAGCCAAGCTTAATGCACCGCAGAGCAGCTTTGAGGGCGTTTATGAGGCGCTGCAAAGCGGAGTAAGCGAGCAGAAAATTCAAAAATGGATCGCCTCGCTAAACGCGCCGCAAAGTCTGACGCTAAAAGAAGGCGCAAAGGTGCTGTTTACCGCAAATAAAAGCGGCGAGTTTTTTAACGGCGAGCAAGGCGTCGTCGAAAAGATTGAAAAAAGCTCCGGCGGCGAGATCGAAAGCGTGGTCGTAAAAAAGCCCTCCGGCATGCTAAGCCGCGTGGGGCTGCAAACATACGAACTAAGCGAGATCGCCGCGAGCGGCACGGATGCCGAGCAGATCGTGCTGGCGCGGTATTATCAGTTCCCGCTCAAGCTCGCATACGCAATCACGATCCACAAATCCCAAGGCATGAGCATCCCGCAGCTCATCTGCGACATCGACAGGATCTTTGCCAAAGGGCAGCTCTACGTGGCGCTTTCGCGTGCGACGAGCCTTGCGGGGCTCGGGGTGATATATACGCGCACGGAGCCCTTGCTGCGGTATTTGCAGCGCAACGCAAGCGCGGACGAGGCTGTAGTGAAATTTTACGAAGAGAACGAATTTTATAAAATTTCGGATCAAAAAATTTAAGGAAACGTATGCAACTAGACAAAGCGATAGCACTAAGTAGAGCCAAACAAAAAAAGTGCATTTGCAAGGTAGTGATGATCTATGCCAAGATAGCATTTTTGTATCTGTTTCCGTTTATAGTGATGTTTTCGATCGATGCGATCTTTAAAACAGACGATGATACGGATTACAAGATGATCGAAGTCTATCTTATCTACGCGGTGCTTTTGGTTATTTATGTTGCTTGCATTTACGACGGCATTGCGGACGCCGCTTATGAATATAAACTGTTTTACAAAAAAGTTTTGGTGCGCACGACGATCTCGCAGGCGTATCCGCAGCTTACTTATTCGCCGGGCCGCGGCATAAGCGCGAAGGAATTTAGGCGAGCGGGGATCTTTGCAAACTCCGATTTTATTAGCGAAGATGAGATAAAGGGCGAATGGGATGGGGTAAAATTTAGCCTCAGCGAGGCGATTAGAATCAAAAAGAACTACGATCTGGGCATAGACAATACTTATGTGAAGCTAGCTTCGCTTGCGATGAGCCTATATGATGCATATATGGATTTTAGCGGTAGCGTGCTGATATGCGAGTTTAGTAAGAAATTTCACTCCCGAACCATTTTGGCAAGCCGCGAGCTGAATACAAAAATTTTAGGCGAGAAGGAGCTAATGGATAATGTCGTTTTTAATAGCGAATTTCGCGTGTTTACCGGCGACAAGGTCGAAGCCCGCTATCTATTGACGCCTACGTTTATGGAGCGACTAAATGAGCTCAAGCGATACTATTATAAATTTAGAATCAGTGCGGCATTTATGGATAATAAATTTTACCTATTTCTAAACGGCGCGCCGAACCGCTTCGAAACAGAGCTATTTAGCATACCTCCTACTACCGGAACGGTATATGCTCACCAATACGAACTGGCTGAAATTTTAGAATTAGTAGGCGAGCTAGGCCGCATAACCGGCGAGCCGGAAAGCAAAATTTAATCAGCCCGCGTAGTTTAAATTTAACGGGCTAAATTTGACCGCTCTATTGCAGTCCCGCTTCGGCTCTTAGCCGCGCGGCGTACATCTCGCGCAGGCGCGGTACGTATTTGCCGACCGCACCGCCTCCGATCGCTCTGCCGTCAGCTTTTACGATCGGCAGCACCATCAGCGTCGCCGCGCTGATGAAGGCCTCATCGGCTTCATAAACCTCGCTCATCCCAAACGCTCGCTGCTGCACACTAAGCCCCGCCTGCTCGGCAAGACCCAAGATCACCTTGCGGCGGATGCCCGGCAGTATGTCGTTTGAAAGCGGTCGCGCGATAAGAACGCCATCTTTGATGATAAATGCGCTGGAGCTCGAACACTCGGTAACGAGCCCGTCCTCTACCAAAAAGCACTCGTAAGCGCCAGCCTTGTGGGCTTCGTGCTTTAAGATGCACTGGGCTAAAAGCGATATCGATTTTATATCGCGCCTGTGCCAGCGGATCTCGGGCAGGCTCACGATCTCGATCCCCTCTTTTGCGAGCGGATTATCAAAAATTTGCGTATGATATACAAAAGCAAATACGCTGGGCTCTATGCCGCGGACGTAGTCAAAATCGCGCATCGCCGCACCTCTTGTGATCTGAGTGTAGAAAGCGCCCTCTTTTACGCCGCCCTGCGCGATGAGCTCATATAAAATTTCCTCATATTTTTCGCGAGAATATGGAATTTTCAGCTCGATCTGCGCGGCGCTGCGCTCAAAGCGCTCCCAAAAATCCGCCCTGTCGCAAATTTTAGAATTTACCACGGGCGCTACCTCATAGATGCCGTCTCCAAGCACGAAACCGCGATCAAAAGGGCTTATCGCAGCCTCTTTGGCTTTGCAAAGCTTGCCATTAATATAAACTATCTCGTCGCCGCTCATTCCGCTGATTTCAAACATAATCTCTCCTTGAAATTTCGCACTATTTTATCTTATAACAATTTAATTTAAGATATAATGCCGCAAAAATCGAAGGAACCCCGATGGATAGGTCAAATTTTAAAGGCAAGCTTTTAGATATTATGTTTCATGTATCGCATAAACCCGTGCTTTTCCGCGATCTGCTCGAAGCCAATGCCGAATTTAACGACGGAATGCTCGTCGATCCCTCCAAGCTAAATTTTAAATTTAACTACGGCAAATCCTACGTGATCTTCGCGATATTCGCATTCGTCTGCGTTATGTTTTTGATAATGCTAACGCATGCGATGTTTGAAAAGATCGACTTTCACTTCTCCATTTTATTTACGATCATAGCGACGTCGGCGGTTTTTATCGGATTTGATTGCTTCAAAGCATGGGCTAGAAAAAAGCTAACCCACGAGCTCATCAAACGCGCTTGGGCGAACCACTTTCTCTACTTTCCTTACGAAAAATACAGCCGCATAGTCGAAAATATCTACAACGAAGCGCTCAAAAATGACGTGCCTAGACGCGAGCTAGAACAATACGTGCTAAGTAAAATCGTAGAAATCGGCGAAAAATAGTTTTAAAATAACGCAAAAAAGCATTACGATCCAAGCAAATTTTAAAATTTTATTGCGAAATATGCGGCACGTAGGCAAGACGTAAAAATTCCGGCTCGAAAAGCAAGCGGCACGATGGATAAATTCCAAATCAAATTATATGCCGGTGCTGCAAAAACTGCGCCGTAAATTACGATAGATAAATTTTAATTAAAGTCTATACTTTCCTGCGCGACATTTCGCTACGGTTAAATTTCACTTCATAAAATTTATCTATCGCTTATCAAATTCTAATCTCATTCACTTACTACCGATTTAGCAATCCGTATTATGTAATTGAAGTTATGTTTAACTATTTTAGGGTAAAATCACATAATATCTAAGTGATAATATTAAATTTAAGAAAAGGATAGTTTATGAAGCTACTTTTTTGCATTATTTTTGCACTTTGCAGCAGTGTTTTTGCGGGCAGTTTGGAGCAGATCAGATCTGCCGGAGTCGTTAAAATCGGTGTTCGTGATGGTAGGCCACCTTTTAGTGATGAAAAAAGTGGTAATTTCGAAGGCTTTGAAATCAACCTTGCAGATGCTATAGCTAAGAGCATATTCGGTGATAAGCGCGGTAGAGTCGAGTTCGTCCCTTTAAATGCCAGCGATAGGATCTCTGCATTACAAAACGATAAGGTAGATCTTGCAGTCGCGACCATCACGATAACGCAAGATAGAAAAAGGCAAATCGACTTTTCTTATCCATATTTTTCGATGAGTTTGGGAGTTTTGACACGTAAAAGCGACGGCATCAAAAGTATAGACGATCTTTCAAACAAAAAGGTCCTAGTAGAGGGTAACGGTACTACGGCAGAAAATTTTTTGTATAAAAATAAAATCCACAATCTAATCCATTGCTCCATTACTACCGAATGCTATGATATGCTTAAGCAAGGCAAAGCCGATGCTTACGTTAACGATAATCTCATTGTACTAGCTTATTCTATTATCGATGATAACTTAGAAGTAGCAATCCAAAATCTAGGCAATCCGGAATTCTTAGGCATTGGGGTGCGCAAAGGCAATACCGAATTGCTTGATCTGATAAATAAAGAGCTTGTTACACTTAGTAAACAAGGCTTTTTCGAACGTTCTTATGATGAAACTTTCAAGCCATTTTATCAAGGCGCTGCAGATAAAAAATATTTCTTACTAGATGGGCTCTATGCTATATTTTAGGACGGAATTTAGCAGTGTTTTATCTAACGCCTTCGACTAAAATGTCATTTATTATAAGCGGATAATATGCGAAATCCCATTTTAAGGACATAAAATGAAACTACTTTTTATAGCGGCTCTATTTTGTGCGGCGCTTTTTGCCGATAGCCTAGATCAAATCAGACAAAACGGCGTCATTCGCATCGGAGTGCGCGACGCCCATCCGCCGCTTTGTGAGTCTAATGGCGGCAAATTTGAAGGATTTGAAATCGATCTTGCAAACGCTATTGCTAAAGAAATTTTCGGCAAAAAAGAGGGCAAAATTGAGTTCATCCCGTTAAGCGTAAATGATAGAATTCCATTTTTAGAGGCAAACAAGCTTGATTTAGTTATCGGTCTATTTAGCATCACCAACGAACGAAAAAGAAAAATCGATTTCTCCCTCCCCTACCTCTCCGTAAATTTGGGCGTATTAACGCGCAAAGCCGACGCTTTTACCGATATCGCGCAGCTTCATGATAAAAAGATCGTATTCGAAGGCGACGCGACAGTAGCAGAGAGATTTTTCAAAACCAAAGGATTTAAAAATTTAGGCCATTGCGCTTCGGCTAAGGAATGTTACGAAATGATTCGAAATGGCGATGCGGACGGCTATATAAACGACAATCTCATCGTGCTTGCATATTCCGTCATCGATGATACTTTGGAAGTGCCGTTTAAAAACCTAGGCCCTAGCGATTTCATCGGCATCGGCGTGCAGAAAGACAACAAAGAACTACTTGATTTTGTCAATGCAGAGCTCATCAAGCTGAGCAAAGAGGGCTTTTTCAAAAAGGCCTACGAGCAGAGCTTTGATCCATTTTATCGCGGTACGGCAGATAAGAAATATTTTCTGCTAGATGGAATTTATAATATGCTCTAAGGGCTTGCTTTAAATTTTGAGTCCGGCTTTTAGAATTTTAGCAAATAAAATTTCCCGCTTAGTTTGAAAGCGGAAAAGAGATTAAATTTAAGGATTTGCCATGAAATTGCTTCTTGCAATGTTGCTACCATTTATCGTTGCTTTTGCCGATAGTTTGGAACAGATCAGATCAAAAGGCGTCGTTCGCATCGGCGTTTACGACGGACAGCCTCCTTTTAGTGAGCTAAACGATGGAACTTTTGAGGGTTTTGAAGTTACGATGGCACAGGCCATAGCAAATGATCTTTTCGGCGAAAAAGGCGGCAGAATCGAGCTTGTGCCGATGAAGGTCGAGGATAGAATTCCAGCATTAGTAAACAACCGCGTAGATATCGTCATCGCTACGATTACCATTACGCCTGAACGCGCGCAGCAGATCGATTTTTCAACACCGTATTTTTCGGTAAATCTTGGAGTTTTAACCCGCAAGGCCGATAGAATAAAATCCTTAGCAGATCTACGGGAGAAAAGAATTTTGCTCGAAAGCGGCGGTACGGGCGAGGCATTTTTTAAACAAGAGGGTTTTGGAAATTTTACATTTTGCAAGATCGCCAGGGAGTGCTACCGCATGCTAAAAGACGGCGACGTGGACGCCTACGCGACCGATAATCTAATAGCAATGGCATATCCGGTAGTCGATAGCGAGGTAGAAGTACCGCTTAAAACTCTAGGCAAGCCCGATTTCATGGGTATTGGCGTGCAGAAAGGTAATAAAGAGCTACTAGACTTCGTCAATGCAGAGCTTATAAAGCTAAGCAAAGAGGGCTTTTTTGAAAAGGCATACGAAGGGACTTTTAATCCATTTTATCACGGCGCTGCGGATAAAAGATATTTCTTGCTAGATGGAATTTACAGCTTCTTGTAGGATTTGCGGCTCATTTTAAAATTTATCACGCAAGATTTATCGCGTAAATTCTATCTCCTGCTCGCTATACTTTAGCTCTTGCAGCAGGGATCACGTAAAATTTATCGCGCAATATTACTCGTTTAAATTTTTCAAAAAAGCTTTTTCGCGGGCGAAACGGCATTTATATAAAATTTCGCTCGTTTAAAATTTATTTTGCATAAATTCTACGTAGGTTTTGCAGTGCGCAGACTTTTGTTTCGTCCTTTTAAAA
>CAJPSJ010000014.1 GCA_905373295.1 uncultured Campylobacter sp.
AGTATCTGGCCGCGCCTATTCTTTTGCTATCGTCAAGTCTTGAAACAAATTTAACAATATCCCCCTCGTAAATTTCCACGCCGCGCTTATCATTTGCGCCTGTATATTGCATAAGTGTAATTTCATCAAAACCTGCCTCAAAATCTACAGCCGTTTCTTTATCCCAAAGTGAAACTTCTTCGTTTACGAAGTCTATGCTGAGCACCTCATAGATCCGTCCATCAATTTTAAAAAATGCCTTAAATTTAATCTCTCTCATTGCTCTCTCCTTCATATAGTTTTTCTATGATTTGTTTTGCTCTTTCGACTTTTTCAGTTTGCCCTTTTTCGTGATAAAGCCGAAAGGTAATATTGTCTAAAAACAAAAGATCGTATGTCATCGTTTTGGAACATTTAAATTTTCCGTTTGTTGAGAAAGAAAACACCATAGTTTCAAAAGAGTTTTCCTGCATAAGGCGGAAAGGGAAGTCATCCTGTATCTGCTCCCCGGCAATTTTAAAAAACGCCTTTTGTGCTTGTTTTTTCTTATCCTTGATCTCTACAAGCTTTCTTTGAAGCTCTTGTAGCTCGGTTTTATAGCTCATTGTTTTACTCCTTTGAAAAATACCAGCCAATGTGTTTCCGCCGCCGTCTTTTGCCCCAATAGCGGAGCCACGGAAAAACACTTTAGCACCTCGTTTAGCTTGATTTGATTTTCGTTCCATTTGAAAACTAACGTTCCGCCCGGCTTTAAAACTCGCATGCATTCGTCAAAACCCCTTGCCAAATCCTCGCGCCAGCTCTCGTCAAGCTTGCCATATTTTTTTGCCATCCAAGAGTTTTGGCCGAGCCTAAAAAGGTGCGGCGGATCAAACACTACGAGATAAAAGCTCTCATCCCTAAATGGCAAATTTCTAAAGTCTGCTACGGTGTTTGGGTTTACCTCAAAATTTCGTCCGTCGCAAAGCGTATGGCTTTCTTTGCGGATGTCGCAAAAATGCACGCTTTCATTTTGCTTATCGAAATAAAACATTTTGCCACCGCAGCAAACATCTAAAATGGGTTTCATTTTTTCGTCTTTCTTACTACGTCGTTTTGATTATCTATCCAGTGTATCGTCGGCGCGCCCCCATGTCTAGTATCGAAAATATACCAAGCATACACCATCATCCCCGTTTCATATTTGCCGTCGGCGCGTATGTCGCGAGATAGAAGCGGATAGCGTGTAAAAACATAGATTTTCTCTAAAATTTCGCGCGAGTAAATCTTGTCTAGCCGCTCTTTGCCGTGTAGGTAGCTAAGCGGCAGCAAAAATGCAAAACGGGGCGCGACTTCGCAAGATTTAAGGATAAATTCCTTTGCTAGGCTAAAAGGCGGGTTTGTGATAATGGCATCGAATTTGCCCGTTTCGTCTAGAAAATCTTTGTCGTCTAGTAGCAAATCATACGACGTCACGTCATCATATCCAGCTTCTTTTAAAACCGCCGTTATCGCGCCGCCTCCACAAGCGGGCTCTAGTATGCGCCCTTTGAATTTCTCAACTTCTAAAAGTCGCCGCGTGAGATTATAGGGCGTTTGGTAGAAATCGTTTTTATGCCTCGCGGGGTTAGAATTTCCGCTGAAATTTTTACCGCTCGCTCTTTCTTCTGTTTTCATCCTATATCCTCACAAGCAAAACTGCCATAATGAGAGAAAAATAGAGCACCAAGCAAAACATGATTAAAACAATTTGCTTAAATTTCATCTTTTTTCTCCTTTTGTTTCTTTGCTTCTCTCATAGCTTTCCGCTCACGAGCCAGAAACTCTGCGCGCGCTTCCTCGCTCATTGCCAAAAGCGCCTCTAAGTTCTCGCACATTTTCTGCACTATTTTTCCGCCGCGATGCCACCGAAAGCGTATAAAGCGCTGAAGCACATTTAAGTGCGGCGAGCCCGTGCCCTTGTGTGCGATCCACGCGAGCTCATAATCGCTTGCGGCTAGTTCGTACGCCTTGTAATACAACTCCTCTATTCGCTCTTTAAGCGCGGGCGTGATCGGATCTTTAAAGGCTAGATAGTAGTGCTCCGTCTCTATCTGTAGCACTCCGCCTACTTTACGGAAACGATCCGTGCGTCCGATCTTTCGGTCCTTACTTGCCTGTACATCTATCACGTAGAGCTTTTTGCCCTCGCGCTTTGCGAATTCCCTAGCGTTCATCCACATAAGGCTCTCTTTCAGCGAAATATTCCGCATCGTCTATCTCTCTGTCATACGCCGCGTCCGCTCCGTAATCCTCCCACCATTGCGCCTCTGCTGCGGCGCGCCACTCATCGAAGTCGCCGTGTTCGTTTAGCCACTCTACCTCGTTCATAGCTCATCCTTTAAAAATAGCTTGCAAGCCGCGTTATTGGCTTTAATTTTTAGCAATTTGTTGTCTGTTCTGTTTGAGCGAATTTTCGAACAATACCAAACAACTTTTGTATTACACTCCCACCGCTCTGAAAATTTGCACTCTTTACATTTGTAGAGAGCGGGGGCAACTACACCGATACCCTCAAGCTCTAAAGACGGTTGGTTCATTTATATCTCCTTAAAACGGGATCGTGTTGCTGCCGTCATCGTATTTATCGGCTGCGGGCTTTTTGGCTAGGCTTTGCGTTCCGCCGCCTTGAGCGTAGTTTTGCGTGCCGCTGCTTTGGTTGCTCTGCCCGCCTTGATTGCTGCCTAGCATCTCTAGGCTCTCTACCTCTACTACGTGCTTACTGCGGTTTTGTCCGCTTTGATCCTGCCACTGCTCCAGTTTTAGCCGCCCCTCTACGGCAAGCTTTGAGCCTTTGCGGAGGTATTGATTGGCGACCTCTGCCGTGCGTCCGAAAAACTTCAGGTCTATAAAGCAGGTCTCCTCCGCGGTTTCCCCTTTCGCGTTCTTAAATTTTCTCGTTACGGCAATACCCGCGTTTCCGACGCAATATCCGCTCTGCGTGTATTGCAGCTCGATATCGCGGGTTAAATTTCCAATCAAGACAACCTTATTCATTTCTTAGCTCCTCCGCTAGCGCGTCAATGCTATTCGGATCGGATAGATACGCTCTAGCCTCATCGGGGCTTAGCCTCTCCATTCGCTTTTCGGCTTCGATTTCGTCTATGCCTCTTGCCACTAGTTCGTTTTGTAGAGCGTCAAGCGGTAGCACCTCTTCGCCTACGTCAATCTCTAGCGGCGCGGCTTCGATGATCTCCTCTGCGGGCTCTGCCTTTTTCTGCGTGGCTTTGGCTAGAAATTCATTTAAGCTTTGCGGCTGCTCTGCCTTCGGCGTCTCTTTTATCTCGTTTGTATCCTCGGCTTCATCGCTGGTTTTTAGCCCATATTTGACCTCGGGAAAAAACTCGTTTATGAAAAAGCTTTGCGCGCGGTATTTCATCATTAGCTCAGGCATAGTTTGCCATTTTGAGCCGTTTTTACTTAGCCAGCCTTCGCGGCGCGCCATATCCATCGTGATCGTAGTGCCGCGCAGTAGTTGCCCTGTTTGAGCGTCCACGGCTTCGCAGTGCGCGCTTTGTCCATCGGGGCTTAAAATGGTGTTTAATCGTCCTTTTAAAAGTCCGCTGGAATTTAATCGCGCGACTAAAAATTTTGTCTCAAAACTCGGTTTGCCGTGAATTATGTAGATGCTCTGCGCCACCTCAAGCGCACCTAAATTCATACGTTGGGCGAGATCAAGCACAATAATAGCCGCGCCGATAGTTGCCTCTTTATCACCCTTGCGTAAATGCGCAGGGAAAAAGTCGGTAGCTACAAATGCTTTGGCTTTTCTTTGCTCTAGTTCAAATTTCTTTACCTCTAGCTCTAGTTTTTGCCCTTGCGGGTCAAGGGTTTGTAGTTGGTTCATAATTTATCCTTTCGTAATTTCGTTATGTTCTAAAAAATAGCGGTCGCCGTCACTAGCGTAAGACATAACCGCACCTATGCCCGAATAAACCCGCTCAAGCTCTTTTTGGATTTTGGCTAAAGCTACGGCTATGCGCTCGCCCTTGTCGAAACTTTTTACAGACTGCTTAAGCTTTTCGTTTTCCATTATTAAGCCGTCTATGCGTATATTTAAGGCGTTGCATTTGCCCAGAGCCTCGATGTAGAGCCTAAATAGCTCCAAATAGCTTGGATGAGATGAGCTAAAGGGTTTAAACTCGGGCGCATCGAAAAACGCCAGCTTGTTTTTAAGCTTAGTTATCTGACCCTGCTTATTTGCTAGCTCTCTTCTATGACGCTTGCCTTTCAAAATTTGCACCGCTCTAAGATTTGAGATTTCGTCCACGTAGTATTTGACTTTAAGCGCTTGGAGTTCTTGCTCGCATTTGATGAAATACCGCCTAGCCTCCTTGCCGCGCTCGTTATTTTCTACCATACAAAGCTCTTTCGCCATATCCAGAGTGATAAAATACTCTTTACGCGGACGTCTGCCGGTATAGGTAGTCTTTACGACGTAGTCTTGATTTTCTATGAAGCCGTATTGGGAAATTCGATTTTTAATCCAGTCGGCGTATTGCTGCTCTGAATTTAAAAAGGTATGGAGTTCTCTTGCGTCAGCTGAATTTATTTCAGCACCTATGGGTTGATCGTTGTGGATTGTAAGAAGTTGCATCTGCTTACCCTTTCGTAATGAATTGATAAGCGTATGATTACATATAATTACTTAAAAGAATATTAATCGTAAGAATATGCTAACTAAATGCAACTTTTATTTTTCATAAAATTATGAAAAATCCTTTTTATCGGACTTCAAGTCATTTATGATTAAATTTATGATGTATTGCGTGGTGTTGATACCAAGCTCATCGGCTTTTTTGTCAATCATATCTTTTAGCTTCGCGCTCATTGTAAGCATTATGCGCTGCGCTGCTTCTTTTTCTTCTGCCATTGTTTTCCTTTCTGTCTTATTTTTCTAAAATTTTAGAAAAAGCCCAAATTTAGGCTTTGCCTCTGCTTTCAAGCTCCTTTGCTATTAGATGATAAATGTAGGTAGTAACGGGCAAGCCTACTTCATCAGCCCTTTTTTGCAGCTCCTCGCGCATTTTGTCGCTAACCTTTAGTTGTATAAGGTTGCTACCTTTAGTTTCTTTTTCCTCTGCCATTTTATCTCCTTTGAATTTATGCGATTATACAAAATTCTACTTTGATTTTAGATAATGCCTAGGCTATGCTCTCGTAAAATTTCCACGCAGGCAGGCTTAACGTCTGCACCGCCTCTATCTCTTTACTCTCGGGCTCGAACTTGGCATATCCCCACCACTCGTTACGTTCTAGACATAGTTTATAGCGCTCAAGCAGGGCTAGATATGTCTTGCGCCCTTGCTCTATCGCCGCTTCATCCAGCGTATAAAAGCCCGTCATATAGGGCTTTTTGGTTTCGACCGCGATAAAAAGGAAGTTTTCTACCCGCTTGCCGCATAGACGCAAGATATCGGTATAAAACGCCGCTTGGATGTGGTAGTTAAAATTTGCCACCGATTTTGCAAATCCGTCCGCGCTCGCGTCGGAGGTCGTTTTCAAATCTACGCAAAGGCTTAGCGCTTCGTTTAAAAAGTCGGGGCGACACCTCACGGGTACCCCCGAAATCTCCGCAAAATAGCTCTGCTCCGCTAGCCCATCTTTTAAAAAAAGCGCCGTCTCTCTCATAGAATTTACTGCGTTTGCGATAGCGGTCGCTTTCTCATAAGCTTCGGCGTCTAGCACGGTCTTGCCCTCCGCGCCTTTTAAAAACTCCGCGTAGATTTCCTTGCCCTCTTTAGTGCGCCTATCGGCTTTAGGTTCGGCGGCGAATTCTTTAAAAAAATCCGCAGGCTCCAGCACCAGCTTATGCACGGCGGAGCCTAAGATCAAGGCCTTGCTATCAGGCTTTTCAAACTCGTCTTTGAATTTGAAGTGGTAGGGGCTTTTGGCAAGCAAATCAAGATCGCTTTTAGAGATTTCGGCTCGTGCGTGGTAGTCTTTGATACTCATTGTTTCGCGCATCGCATATCCTTTTTATAGTTCCTAACAAATGCGATAAAATCGCCGATCGTCGTGTATCTATCCACTCTCATCAATGAGAGGTAAAATTTAAACTCTTTTAAACTCATTGTTTATCCTTTCTAGGGCTAGAAATAAACTAGCCCGTTAATGGATTTTAGCCCCATAGCTTTTGGGCTAATTCTACTTTCTGCGCTAGCTCTTTTACTGCTTTTGTAGCATAAGTTAAGCTATAACCGTGCTCGCGTTCTATTGTGCCGTCTTTTAATCCTTGTTGGCGCGCTTTGGCTTGTTCGAGCAGCGCTGCAAAGTATTCTAAGCTTTCGGGCATCGATAAATTTATATCTCCTATCTTGCCCTCCCAATACTCGGCTTTGCGCGCTCTTTCGTCGGCGATTTCTTGCTCTTTTACGCTATTCCCCATCCTGTTCCAGTTGCGCTCAATTAACGCTCTGTGCCTATACTCGCTGTGATGCCCGACCTTTATCGGCTCGCCGAGCCTTAGAAACTCTGCGCCCTCTTGGCTTTTTTGATACCACTCGAAGCTCTTTTTCGCGTGCGCCGCTTGCGAGTTTCTGTATTTCTCTGCTTTTCTTGTTGCATAGCTTTCCCCTAATCTCACGATTGAGTAATAAAACTTGTCGTTTTTGTCTGCTAGCAGGTTATAGACCTCACATTCGACCTTTTTGCCATATTGCGTTTCAAGAGTGATAACCTCGCCTTTATCGTGCTTTTCGTCACATTGTGCCACCCACACATTGGGGCAATATTTTTTAAAAACATTCATCTTTCATCCTTTCAATATCCCAAATCTCAAATTTGAGATGACAAATTTCGTGTGCCTCTTAAATATCTTTTTCAGAAGCCGTAGCATTGCCACTCTCCCTTTCCCGATCTATCGCTCTTGCCAGTAGCGCGAGGTCTATTAACAGATCGCTTAGCCCGATGCCGCTCATCTTAGAAACTTCGCATAGATGCTCCGCCGTGGAGCGCATATAAGCAGAAACGCCTTTTGCGAACTCCGCTGCAGCGTCTCGAAACTCTTGCTCGTCTTGATTTTTCATAGTTTTCTCCTTAAAAAATATCCATAAAAGAGCCCCCCGATGTAAAATTTCATTTGCGTGGATACCCGCCACAAGGAGCAAAGCGGAGTGGAGGCTCATTTATGGATATTGGATTTTGACAAGGATTTTTCTACCCCCGAACTTGTCGCTATCGGGGCTGAACACGGGTATGGATTGTCGTATCCATACGGACGCTTCCCGTAGCTTTAGCTCAACGCGGGCTAGGTGTGGGTCACCTTGGTTTTGATGAGGGAATATTATCAAAAGTAATATTAAACAATGCTTAAATTTTATTATTGTTGATAATATTTTTAGTAGTATAATTCCTAAACAAAAAATAAGGAGGCAGACATGGAATTTGCGGAATTCAAAAATAAAATACGGGATATCGCTACAAAAATAGAAAGCACTAAAAATAATGTTTGCACGGAAGAGGCTACAAAAAACGCTTTTATTATGCCGTTTATTAGGGCTTTGGGGTATGATGTTTTTGACCCAAACGAGGTGGTACCAGAGTTTACGGCGGATGTGGGGATTAAGCAAGGGGAAAAGATAGACTATGCGATTTTTAAAGACGGCGAGCCGATAGTCCTTATAGAATGCAAAAAAGCAGGCGTTGATCTTAACGCGGGCAATGAGTCTCAACTCTTTAGATATTTCACCGCCACTCCAGCAAAATTTGCAATACTCACAAACGGCATAACATATAAATTTTTTACAGACTTAGACGATAAAAACAAAATGGATACGACGCCGTTTTTAAGTTTTAATATCCTAAAAATAAAAGACAGCCATCTTTCTGAGCTATTAAAATTTCAAAAAGAAAGCTTTAATTTTGATGAAATCCTTAGCACTGCGAACACTTTAAAATACTCAAATGAATTTAGAAGCGTGATAGCGGACGAAATGAAAGAGCCTAGTAAAGAATTTATCAAATTTTTTATTAAAAAAGTATATACCGGGGTTGTTACGGAGAGAATAATTGATCAATTCTCGGGGCTTATAAAAGACTTGTTGTCTCAATACATTAGCGAAAACGTCAACGAAAGGCTGGAAGCGGCACTAAACAAAGAGACAAAACCAAACACCGATGTAAGCGACGAGATCAAGATGCCTAAAATTATAACCACGGACGAGGAAATAGAGGCTTTCCATATCATTCGCGCTATTTTATGCCGATCAGTGCAACTAGATAGGGTATTTTACCGCGACGCCCAATCATACTTCGCAATCCTATTCGACGATAATAATCGAAAGACCATATGCAGGCTTTATCTCTCGGAAAATAAAAAATATATCGGGATTATGGATAAAAATAAGAATGAGGATAGAATTCTCATAAATAGCATAGACGACATATACAAACATTCACAGAAAATCATCGAAGTAGCAAATTTTTATAATAAGGAGTAGAAAATGAAAAAAGTTTCATTTGTGTTGGCCGCAGCGGTTGCGGCCTTTATGTTTGCGGGGTGCGCATCAAGCAAATATGAATATACGCCGCCGAAAAAGCAACAACATCAGATATTTGAAAAACAAGCGAATATTCCTTATGAAAAAGCGTGGAGCAATATCGTTGCAAATTTATCAAAAGACCTTTTCGTAGTTAACAATATGGATAAAAATTCGGGCTTTATAAACGCCGATTTCTCTGTAGAAAACCCTAGCCAATATGTCGATTGCGGCGTTTGGCAAGGACATTTTAAAAATTTACGCGGATCCGCCTCGTATTATCATTTAGGCGCCGACAGCAGGAATGTTACAAGGGATGACCCATATTTAGGCGGCGTAAATACTATGATAGAAACTTCGCTAAGCGGCAAAATAAACATATTACTGCAAAGGGTGGGCAATAACCAGTCTAAAATGTCCGTTAACATCAAGTACGTATTGACGGGGCATCAAAAAGATTTGCCATTCGGCTATATCATATCACAAAATCAGGATTGGAATGTTAATTTTTCTAGCAATAGCGCGGGTAAGAACAGCGGGGGGCTAACGCAGTGTGTTTCAAAAGGCATCATTGAAAAACAAATCCTAAACTATATTAACTAACCTCGGCGGACTTTTGTCCGCCGCTTTCTAACCAAACACACCAAAACCAACCTAAATTCAAATTTCAGCTATCATTCGCTTAAAGGCAGTGCCTAATTTCCTAATGGGAGTGTAGAAATGACAATTGAGGAGCTAGAAAAGCAGGTCGGTGACTTGCAAGCCGAAAAAGAAGCGATGAGCGCCAAAAATAAAGAGCTTTTGGGTGAGATTAAAAAGCTAAAAGCCAAAAATAACGACGCAGTAGATGCCGAGAAATACGCCGAGCTTGAGTCTAAATTTGACGAGCTCAAGTCCGAAAACGACAAGCTTGTCAAAAAGTATGACGCCGACGTCAAAAAATTGAATGCGGATCTGTCGACAGCCAATGGCTCGTTGAATAGATATCTCATAGACGCGGGGCTAAGCGATAATCTAGCAAAAGCAGGCGTAAAGGCGGAGTTTTTAGAAGCAGCCAAAGCGTTACTACGCGGGCAGGCTAGCCTAAAAGATGAAAAAGGCGAGCTAAAGGCATACATCGCAGATAAGCCTATAAGCGAATTCGTAAGCGAATGGGCGCAAAAAGACGGCAAGGCTTTTATAGCCGCGCCGCAAGGGCAAGGCGGGGGCGCAGGCGGAAGCAATAACACCGCTAGCGCGAGCGCGAAATGGGGCGGCAGCCGCGAGGAGCGAATAGCCGCGATAAACGAGAAATTTAACTTAAAGGAATAAAAATGGCACTAAGCGATATGAAAGTATTTTCCGAGTATCTAACCCGCGCGACGATAGAAACGCTGGATCAAGATATCGAGAAGTTTAATGCGGCAAGCGGAGGCACGATAGTTTTAAACTCCAAGGGCATTGACGGCGATTTTATGCAAGAGAGCTTTTTTAAGGGTATCCACTCCGCACAGCGCAGGGTAGATAGATACGCGGCCAACGCGGCGGCTACGGCTACAACGCTAAAACAAGAGCAGGACAACGCCGTAAAGGTAGCGGGAGGTTTCGGGCCTGTGGTGTTTGAGCCTAGCCAGATGACTTGGATACTAAAAGACCCGTCTAACGCGATAGAAGTGATCTCGCGCAATATGAGCGAAGCTTTGATAAGCGATATGTTAAACACCGCTATTTCCGCGCTTGTCGGAGCTATCGGCAATAACGCGGGCGTAGTAAACGACGTAAGCGCGAGCGGCGGTATAAACCAAGCAAACCTAAATAACGTGTATGCGAAATTTGGCGATCGAAGCTCGGCTATAACGGCTAATATAATGAGAGGTGCGGTATTTCATAAGCTAATCGGTCAAAATTTAGCTAACGCCGCACAGCTATTTAAGGCTGAAAACGTGCTCGTCGTGGAGATTTTGGGGCGTCGCGTAGTGGTGACTGATGCGCCTGCGCTTTACAAGGCGGGGACGCCAAATAAAGACTACGTTTTGGCGCTAACCGCGGGGGCGGCAGTAGTTAGCAACGCGGGCGATCTAATCACTAATATTCAAACCAACAACGGCAAGGAGCGCATAGAAACAACCTATCAAGCTGACTATACATTCGGATTGTCGCTCAAGGGCTATTCTTGGGATATGGCAAGCGGCGGTAAAAGCCCTGATAACGCAAAGCTAGGCACCGGTACAAACTGGGATAAAGTCGTAGCTAGCGATAAGGATACTGCGGGCGTGCTACTCGTAGGCGACGCAGCTAAGAATTAGGAGGTGAAAAATGCCTAAAATTTGGTATGTGGAATTCCCGACGTTTCAGTATAACGAGGACGTTAAAGCCCTAGCCAAAGAGCGGGGCTTAACCATCATTGACGCTAAATTTGATGCGGGTGATGGCGTGAAAGACCCGTCCGCTTTAACGTTAAAAGGAGCGCAACAAGAGGTTAATTATGACGACCTAATATCGAGGTTAGATACGCTAAAAGCTGGTGAATTGAAGCTACTGGCGGCTCATTTGGGAGTTGAATACACCAATGCGGACGGCACGAAAGCCGCCATAAAAGAGAAGCTAGAGCAATGATACCAGAGGACGGCACAGGGCTAGCGGGTGCCAATGCCTACGTTTCGGTTGAGTTTGCGGACGAATATTTTTCGACGCGCAAAAACGAGGCGTGGGCTGGGCTTGATAGCGCGGCAAAAGAGGCAGCCATTATCAAGGCGACCGATTATTTAGAGGCGGTTTATTGGGGGAAATGGCAGGGCGAGAAGCTAAAGGCGGATCAGGCGCTGGCGTTTCCTCGCAGACCTTTCGGAATGCCCGCAAAGTTTAAATTTGCCGTATGCGAGCTTGCGATAAAAGCTAATTCGGGCGAGTTATTAAGCGATATTGAGCGGCTAACCACCAAAGAAAAGGTAGGCAGTATCGAAGTAGAATATAGCAGCAGTGCCGATCCTACGACTAAATATGCTTATGTTTGCAGTCTGCTTAAGCCTTTTTTGAAAAATGTTTATGCAGGCTCGATGCTAAAGGTTGATAGATGCTAAACGAAAAAGCCAAAAATACGGCATTTAAATTGCTTGAAAAATTTGGCAAAAACGGCATTTATAAGCGACAAGCGGGGCAAATCTACGATCCAAAAACGGGCGAGATGAGCCTAAATTATGAAAGCCGCCCGGTAAAGGCGTATATCGATAGCGCTAAAAGCTATTCAAATTTGATAGAAAAAGGGCTACTCAACGAGGGCGATAGCGTTATACTCATAGCTGCTAAATCCCTGCCTTTCGCGCCGCAGAACAACGATAAAATAGAGTTTCCGCACGGCACATATACTATCAAATACAATGATGCGGTGTGGAGCGGCGAGGACATCGCGCTGCATCAATTGGTGGCGGTATGGAAGTAGATAGCGTAGCAGAGTTTGAGCTCATCGCCCTAAATCAAAGCGAGAATGCGATTAAGGCGGCTATCATTGGGCTTTGCGGTGATATTATTTCAGACACTCCTGTAGATACGGGCAGGCTGAAAAATAATTGGTTTCCTAGCGTAGATGCCGCTAGCACCGAAACTACCGAACAAACTGCCGATACGTCAAGAGCGAGGCTAGAAACTGCGGTATCGCAGGAGTATAAGCTAGACAAGGTATTTTATTTCACGAATAACTTACCCTACGCCTACCGGATAGAATTCGAGGGCTGGAGTAAAAAGGCGCCGCAAGGTATGGTAAGACGCAATATCGTGCGCTGGAACACGTATTTTAGGAGGGCAAATGTTAAAGGCTAGGCAGGCGATAGAGCAGGCTATTTTAAGCGTTACGCCGCGCATTGATACGCAGTTTGAAAACGCTACGTATAGCCCTAAAGAGGGCGTGCCGTATCAGCAGCTGCACTTTTTGCCCGCTCGTCCTACTAGCATCGCGATAGATGATAATCTTGCAGAGCATAGCGGCGTATTTCAAATTACGCTCCGCTATCCTGCAGGGCGAGGCGTAAAAGATATTATGGCGCGCGCGGAGAGCTATGCGAAGGTTTTTCACACAGGCGCTAAATTTGATGAGGTGTATATCATAGCTCCTTGCAGCGTGAATATACTAGGCGTTGACGGCGATCGCTACGGCGTTGCTGTCTCAATTTATTTTAAAACCTATGAGGAGTAGAAAATGGCAGATAAGCTAACGGTTACGGATAGTCAACTTACGCAATTTTATATTTGCGGCACGGACGTCGATTTGGGCGATGCGACCAAAATCAAAACCGCCCTAGGCACGGCGAAGCGTATTGCATATCTTGAGGATTTGGGCGATTTTACGAAAACTCGCTCCACAAACGAGTATCAATGCATCGATAGCGACACGACGGTAGTGTCTCAAGGCTCGGTCAGCTACAGCGAAACCGAGATCAAGCTATTTTATGCCGCGGGGCAGGATAACGGCGTTAAAGAGCTTACGGATATGTTTAACAAAAAACAACGTAAGCAGTTTATCATCGTAGGCTCTGACGAACCCGCAACGGGAGCAAGTAAACACCCGACCTACATTACGGGCGAGTTTATTAATATCAAAACGGGCGCATCTATTGCTAAAAATGACGTAGTGCGCGTGCCTGCGACTATCAAAATTACCCGCCTTGACGACATTATCGAGGCGAAAGGAGCGTAAAAGATGGATTTAAAGAATTTCGACATATCTAACGGCGAAGCGGGGATTGAGCTTACGATTTTGGATCTCGACAATAAGCCGACCGACATTAAAATCAAGCTCTTGTGTCTGCACGGCAAAAAGGGGCGCGCGGCTCTCATAAACTCGGTCAAAAATGAGAAGTCTGATACCGCGCCTATTTTGGCGGCCCTTACTGCTGGCTGGAGCGGGATTACCGAGGGAGGCAAGGAGCTAAAATTTAGCCCCGCCGTGGCTGAAAAATTATATGAGGATTATCCTATTATCGCGGCTCAAGTTGAAAAATTTGTAGAGGATGCAAGAAATTTTTTAAAAAAGTAAGCGCCTCGCTCATCTTATACGCCCGCCAGCTGGCATATTACGCCAAAACGGGCACAGATGAGCGAGAGCTCCCGCCCCTGTTTGCGGGCAAACACCTATTTCTGCTGCTTGATGAGATCGGATATTGTAGGGCTACCGGGTTTGGAGCCGTAGGTGTTGATTTTCGTGAGATAGAGGCGTTTTGTAGAGCGACCGATACAAATTTAAGCTGGTATGAGGCGCTGATGTTGCACGCCGTAAGCGCTGCGTATGCCGCGCAGATGAATAGCAAAGAAAATAGCGCGCCATATCAAGGCGAGTTCAAGCCGAAACCTTTTAGTGCGATAAAGGACAAATTTAAGCTCTAGAATATCGCTATATGTTAGCCCCCTATAAATTCCTATATCTTTCTTAAAATCTCTTAGAATTTATAGAATACGATCCGACTACGCGGATTATTTTATTCCAAAATTATCAAAAGTAAGCCCCTTATGGACCTCATAATGTATTTTTCCGCAGACCTTGCCTAATATCTCGCAATCGTAGCCCTCTTTGTGCGGATAAATATCGCCGTATTTCGGATTTAGGCTAATGAGTTTGACATTGTCGTTCGGCAGGAATTCGACCCTTTTTATATACACGATTTCGCCCATTCGAACGACATAAACCCCCGCTATTCTGACGAAATTATCGCGGTTGTTTACCATATCGACAATCGCCCAATCGCTCTCCTCAAAGTCGGGCATCATACTATCGCCCACCACCTCGAAAACTCTTAAATTCACGGGATTTAACCCCTTTACGAAGCTTTTATCTACCGCTACCTTTCGCTCCTCTTTATTTAGCATTTCTAAATCGAATGTGCCCTCGCTGCCCGCGCCTACCCGCATCTCGGATTTTGAGAGAAATACCACGTTTTTCAGGCTATACTCGGCAGGGATCAGATGAGCGTATTTTTCAAAATTGTTTTTCAGCTCTTTTTTGACGATCTGCCTCTTTGACGTCTCCTCGTCATCGAATAAATCTATTACGTTTTTCCCCAATATTTCCGCTATTAGCGGCAACTTTTCAAGCTCAGGCTTTGACGATTTTTTCTCTTTGCCGTTTTTGCCGATTTCGCCCGGCTGCGTTTCATAGTGCGCCACAAGCCCTTGCGTTATACCTAGCTTCTCGGCAAACTGCACCTGTGTTAGCCCCGCTTCCTGTCTGAAAGCTCTAATCTTTTGATGAATATCCATTGAAAATCCTTCTATTGAATTTTAGCAATTTTAAAATTACTAAAGATAATATCATTAAGCAGATTTTTATATTATCGATGATAATATACCGCTCATGGAACAGAACAAAATTACTCAAGAACAAATAGCAAAAAAGCTCGGCGTCACACAGGGAGCAGTTTCGCTATGGTTTTTACAAATCAATACGCCAAAAGTCAAACACGCAAATGCGATGCAAAAGCATTGGGGTTTTCCTACTCAAATATGGGGCAACCCAAAGCTTTTTAGCGCTTTTATGCGGAAGAATAGCCAAAAATTCGGCTCTCTGAAAATATTACGAAAGGCTAAGAATGGTAGCGCCGAAGTATGACAATAGCAAGGCTTTTAAGCTTTCTAATCAAAACATCGCCGCTATCGTGAAAATCCAAAACGCAAAGGGCTTCAAAAACG
>CAJPSJ010000015.1 GCA_905373295.1 uncultured Campylobacter sp.
TATTTTATTAAAGATGATAAGAGAGAATCCGCTTAACTTATCTTGAGCCAATTTTTTTACTGATCTGCCTTATGATCTGAAAATAATCGCCGAATTTTTCCTCTACTTGTTCGAAATTTTATCGGCACTGATACCACTTTGAGCCGGAATTTTACCTTGCTCGTTTCTTTGCTTGAGCTGTCCGCACGCTGCACTGATATCTAGCCCCTTGCTCTGGCGGATCGTGCAAGTAATGCCGTGCGCGCAGAGATAGTCTTGGAATTTCACCATATTTTCGGGGCTTGGCCTGCCAAAGCTCGAGCCTTCGTGCGGATTAAAATAGATCAGATTTACTTTTGCGCGAATGCCGTGCAGAAGCTTCACTAGCGTTTTGGCATCGCTTGAGCGGTCATTTATCCCATCGATCATTAGATATTCAAACATCACGCGTTTTCGCAGATCGATTGGGAACTCGCGCACCGCCTGCATGATCGATGCGATATTGTAGGCGCGATTTATCGGCATTAGTTTTTCACGCAGTTCGTCATCCACTGCATGCAGCGAGATCGCGAGTAGCACGCCAAGATCCATTTCGCCAAGCTTTTTTATCTGCGTAGAAAGTCCACTCGTACTTATCGTTTGGCGACGTGGCGCTATGGCGAGTCCGTCGTTTTCTTTTAAAATTTGCACAGCTTTGGCAACGTTGTCTAGGTTATTAAGCGGTTCGCCCATCCCCATATATACGACATTGACGCGGCGCTCGTACGGGATCGCGTTCATTTTCTTGATGAGCCAAATTTGAGCCACGATTTCGCCTGGAGTTAAATCCCGTACGAAACCACCTTTTGCTGTCAGACAGAAGCTACAGCCAATTTTGCAACCCACTTGCGAACTTACGCAGATTGAGTAACGCGCGTGTCTTACAACTTTTTCGTTTTCATCTCGCAGCTCATCCTTCATCGGCAGCAGGACACTTTCGATCGTCTTGCCGTCTTTGAGAGCGAAAAGATATTTGATACTGCCATCGCTACTTGTTTCGGATCTGACGCATTCAAGTGGATCTAAATAAAAATTTTGAGCTAAGCTTTGACGGATCTCTTTTGGTAGATTTAGCATTTGTGCAAAGTCATCCACATTCTTTTTGTAAATCCATTCGTAAATTTGCTTGGCTCTAAATTTTGGTTCGACGAAATTTCCAAGCTCTTTCATCGTAAAATCAAAGATATTTTTCAAATTAATGCCTTAGTTTTTAGATATTTAGTTAAATTTTTTTTTGCGGCGGCGTGATTTTTTAAAAAATCCGTGTGAGCATTTGAATTGCAAAAATTCGTCGCACAAAAAATTCCGTAAGCGGGAATTTCAAATTTTTGTGCTACCTTAAGAACCGCAAAAAATTCCATATTTTCTAAAAAATAACCTCGCTCAAAGAATTTTAGCGCGGATTTTTTATCGGTCGTAATAAAATTTGAGCTATTAGTTATTGTTTCATATGAAACATCGACAGAATTCCTAGCTATAATTTCATAGCTAATCGGAGAGTATGAAAGCTCATAAAGTGCCGATATCTCGCAGTTTGCAGCCGATCTGCTTTCATAAATTTTTAGAATTTTACCTTCTTTATATAGCCCTGCAGAACCCACGAAAATGATTTCACTCGGCAAGCTTTGCCTATTTTCGCATAAAAATTTAGTTAAATTTATACTAACATCCACTAGTCCCACACCCATAGGCAGGGCAAAATCAAAAATTTCATTTCGTCCGGCAGAGATTATCATTTACGCATTCACGCTTTCATTATTTTTCACTAATCATAGCAAAATGACGATAAATTTAAGGCTAAATTTTGAAATTTTTTCGTCGTAAAGTATCGGGTGAAATTAAAATCAATTTAAGCAAATATCTATGAGAGCTGTACTCTTACCTTTCATAATGGTAGCAGTGCAGGTGGCGGGTAGAAGATGTAAAAGTATCATAAAAAAGCTTATGATTTAGCTAAAACGAATAAATTTTATCTAAGCAAAAACGACGCTTGCAAAAAACTTGCAAGATAATAAAGGCTGAAATAAAATTAATTATTTGGTCGCTTTGGCGGCTAAGTTTCAACCCTGCGGTATAAATCTGACCAAATTTACAGTCTCACTTCGATGCCTTGCTCCTGCAGATATGCTTTTAGCGCCTTGATTTCGATCTCTCTAAAGTGAAAAATCGATGCCGCCAGGCATGCGTCCGCGCCTGCTAAAAATGCGTCCTTAAAATGCTCTATTTTACCCGCACCGCCGCTTGCGATGACGGGGATGTCAAGCTCGCTAAAAATCCGCGTCAAATTTAGCTCAAAGCCGTTTTTAACGCCGTCGCAGTCCATCGACGTGAGTAAAATTTCGCCTGCGCCGCGCTCCTGAGCTTCTTTCGCCCAAGCAAGCGCGTCCCTGCCGGTATCCAGCCTGCCGCCGTTTATAAACACGCTATAGCCGCAAAACTCGCCGTTCCTAGTTAAAATTTCATCCTGCGAGCTGCGTGAAGTCTCTCTAAAATTCTGTGCTTCGTTGCGTAAATTTGCGTTCAAATTCCGTGTCGCGCCGCATAAATTACCGCTTGAAATTTCGTTCGAATTTCGTTTCGCGTCGATCGCGACCACGACGCACTGCGAGCCGAATTTATTTGCGGCTTCGTCTATCAAATTCGAATTTTTTATCGCGGCCGAGTTGAGGCTGATTTTGTCACATCCGACGTTTAGCAGACGCGAGATATCGTCGATCGCACGGATACCGCCGCCTACTGTTAGCGGGATAAAAAGCTCGCGCGCGACTCGCTCTACGACCTCCACGATCGTATCGCGCTCAAGGTGCGACGCCGTGATGTCGAGGAAGCACAGCTCGTCTGCGCCCTCCTCGTTGTAGCGTTTGGCTATCTCGACCGGATCGCCCGCATCCACGAGACCTACGAAATTTACGCCCTTTACCACGCGCCCGTCTTTGACGTCTAGGCATGGGATTATGCGTTTTGCGAATCTATTCAAAGCAGCCCTTCATAATAAAATTTTTTATGATTTTAGCCAAATTTTACTTAACATAATGACTTTATAAGTAAAATTTAGCTAGACTCTCGCGATGATTAAGGCGAAAAAAGAGTTCGGGCAAAATTTTTTAAAAGATGAAGCCGTTTTAAACAAGATCATCCAGGCGATTCCCGAGAGCGTACAGAATGTCGTTGAAATCGGGGCTGGCTTAGGTGATTTAACTCGCAAGCTTTTGGAATTTTACAGATTAAAAAGTTTCGAGATAGATGAAGATTTATATCAAATTTTAAGCGCTAAATTTGCGCAGCAGATCGCTAGCGGCGAGCTTGAGCTCGTTTTGGGCGATGCTTTGCGGATTTGGCAGCAGCGGGGTCTTGGCTGCGGCGAATATTTTTTGATCGCAAATTTGCCCTACTACGTCGCTACAAAGATGATTTTGCAGGCGATCGACGATGAGTTGTGCAGCGGATTTTTGGTGATGATCCAAAAGGAGGTCGCTTTAAAATTCTGCGCTAGAGCCGGGCAGAGCGATTTTAGCGCTCTTTCGATCCTGGCGGATCTCGCGGGCGGTTGCGAGCTTTTGTTTGACGTTGGGCCCAGCTGCTTCGAGCCCGCGCCGAAGGTGACCTCATCGGTAATTAGGCTCGTAAAAGGCAAAAATTTTAAGCCAGGCACCGAGATAAACGCAGATGATCTTGGCGTAAAAAGTTGCGCCCGCTTCCAAAATCTCGATGAATACGAGAAATTTAAAAGCTTTTTGCGCGTATCTTTCAGCGCGCCGCGAAAGACGCTTATTAAAAATTTAAGCGCAAAATTTGATAGAGGCTTAGCCGAAGAGATCTTTTTAAATTTGAAAATTCCGCCCACAATTCGGGCGCACGAGTTAAATTCCACCCTTTTTTTAGAAATTTTTAAAAATTTAAAGGCAAAAGATGGAAGAAAACAGAAATGAAAACGGCGTCGAACGACTCAAAAAAAGCAATCGCTATAAAAAACGCAAGGAAAATCTAAAAAAATCTATCGCAAGCGAAGGCTCTGCGGGCGATGTGGAATTCGGCGGCGAGCACGAAAACGGCTCTCGCAAAAATAAAGGCGCGAAAAACGGGCAAAATTCCGCTCGTTCAAAGGGTTCAAAAAATGGCTCTCGCAACGGATCAAATTTTTCGGGCGGTTCGTCAAGCGGCAATTCAAACGGCGCGAATGGTGCGCATTTCGCAGGCGCATACCCAAAAAACAACGAAAACGGCGCGGACGGTTCAAATTTAAACCGCGACGGTCGTGCAAAATCAAATAGCAGCAGCGCAAAAGGCGCAAATTCTAACGCCGCAGACGATACGAACTCTTCGGATGTGCAGAAAAAGAAAAAGCACAAAAAGCGCTCAAATATGCCAAAGAGCCTTACCGGCAATGAGCCGTGGCAGAAGGCGATGGATGATGCGATCGCGAAAAATAAGCTGATTCACGAGGAGCGCCTGCACCCGCTTAAAGACGCTAATCGCAGCGATGAGACGGTGCGTATCACGCCGCTTGGCGGACTGGGCGAGATCGGCGCGAATATGACCGTTTTTGAGACTAATACGAGCGCGATTATCGTCGATGTGGGCATGAGCTTTCCGGAGGAGAGTATGCTTGGCGTGGACATTTTAATCCCCGACTTCGATTATGTTCGCAAGATAAAAAACAAGATCAAGGGCATCATTATCACGCACGCGCACGAGGATCATATCGGCGCGATGCCATATTTTTTCAAAGAATTTCAATTTCCGATCTATGCCACGCCGCTTCCTTTGGGGATGATAAGCAATAAATTTGAAGAGCACGGCCTTAAAGCCGAGCGTAGCTACTTCCGCCCCGTGCAGAAGCGCCAGCTCTATCAGATCGGCGATTTTGAGGTCGAGTTTATCCATATAACGCACTCGATTATCGATGCAAGCGCGCTTGCAATCACAACGAAAGCGGGCACGATCATCCATACGGGCGATTTTAAGATCGATCACACGCCGATCGACGGCTATCCGACTGATCTGAACCGCCTAGCTTATTACGGCGATCGCGGAGTTATGCTTTTGATGAGCGATAGCACGAACTCTCATAAAGAGGGGATCACAAAGTCTGAAAGCTCGGTAGGAAAGACCTTTGATACGATATTTTCAAGCTGTAAGGGGCGCGTGATAATGAGCACCTTCAGCTCAAACATCCACCGCGTCTATCAGGCTATTGAGCGCGGCGTAAAATACGGCCGCAAGGTCTGCGTCATCGGACGAAGCATGGAGCGAAATTTATTTACCGCGATGGAGCTTGGATATGTAAATTTAGACAAAAAGATCTTTGTCGATGCCGATCAGGTTTCCAAATACCCGGATAATGAGGTTTTAATCGTAACCACCGGCTCGCAGGGCGAGACGATGAGCGCGCTGTACCGCATGGCGACGGACGAGCACAAATACATTAAAATCAAATCCACCGATCAGGTAATCATCAGCGCCAAGGCGATCCCGGGTAACGAAAGCAGCGTCTCGACCGTGCTTAACTACCTGCTAAAAAGCGGCGCAAAGGTCGCGTATCAGGACTTCAGCGAGATACACGTAAGCGGGCACGCCTCGATAGAGGAGCAAAAGCTCATGCTGCGCCTGATAAAGCCGAAATTTTTCCTACCCGTGCACGGCGAGTACAACCACATCGTAAAGCACAAAGAAACTGCGATGGAGTGCGGCATCGAGGAGAAAAATATCTATCTGATGAACGATGGCGATCAGATGGAGGTTTGCGAAAAATATCTAAAGCGCGTCAAGACGGTCAAGACGGGCAAGGTGTTCATCGATAATCAGATCAATAAGCAGATATCCGACGAGATCGTCAAGCACCGTCAAAATTTAGCCGATGCGGGCGTCGCGGTCATCATCGCGCAGATCGACAAAAACGAAAAGAGGCTCATCCAGACGCGCGTCATCACCTACGGGCTCGTTGCCGATAATCAAACGGCGCACTTTACCAAGGAGATGCAGGGCATCATCGAGCAGTTTTTAGCAAATTTAAAAGATGAAATTTTGCTCGATCACTGGGCGCTGGAGGGTAAGATCCGCCAAGCCGTACGCAAGCATATCTTTAGAAAGATCAAAAAATATCCGACCATCGTGCCGGTGATTTATTTGATGTAGGTGCGGCTAAATTTAGCGTGCAAGGCGGATTTGATCGACGGCGGACGAGTGAAATTTTAATGGCGCCGGTTAGCGCTCGGGCATGAAATTTTGCGATGTGAGTGGGCTTTGCAGCGTAAAAATTTTAAAGCGGCTAGTAAAATTTTAGCACAGAATTTCGGCGTAAAGCAAAATTTAAAGAGCATCTAGCAAGCCCGCGGCGAGCGGGCAGGACGGCGCGCTATTTTGTAGATTAGAATTTTATGACGCAAATTTCAAAGGTGCGAAATTTCGGCTAGCGCAAATTTAGGCGCGGCGCAAAGAGGCGTAAAATGAAAGTAAATTTTAAAAAGAAGGTTTAATGAGTGAAATTCTAGATACGGCACGAGAGGTGCTAAGGCTCGAAGGAGCGGAGCTTTTGCGGCATGCGGATCTTATCGGCGGCGAAATTGAGCGAGCCGTAAACTTGATCCTAGCTTGCAAGGGCAAGGTAATCGTCACGGGTGTAGGCAAGAGCGGTCACATAGGCGTTAAGATCGCCGCGACGCTTGCTAGCACCGGCACGCCGTCGTTTTTCGTCCACCCTACCGAGGCGCTGCACGGCGATCTGGGTATGATCGGCAAGGACGATATGGTGCTTGCGATCAGCTTTAGCGGCGAGAGCGAGGAGCTGGTTAGAATTCTGCCACACCTCAAGCGCTTCGGCGTAAAGATCATCGCGATGGCGCGCGATAAAAACAGCTCGCTCGGCAAAGTTTGCGATGAGTTCATAAGCCTTAGCATCGTCAAAGAGGCCTGCCCGCTAGGTGCTGCGCCGACGGTTTCTACGACGCTAACGCTCGGTTTGGGCGACGCGTTAGCGATCTGTTTGATGAGACGGCGAAGATTCGGCAAGGAGGATTTCGCAAATTTCCACCCGGGCGGCAGCCTCGGCAAGCGACTTTTCGTTAAAGTAAAAGATGTGATGCAAAGTAAAAATTTACCGGTCGTAAGCCGTAACGCCAGCCTAAAACAAGCTATCGACGTTATGACGCACGGAAAGCTCGGCACCGTCTTGTTAGTGAACGAAAAGGGCGCGCTTGAGGCGATTTTAAGTGATGGCGATCTGCGGCGTGCGCTGATGCGAGAGGATTTTGACATCAATGACGGCGCGCTAAAATATGCCACCAAAAATCCTAAAATGCTGGACGATAAAAATATGCTCGCGATAGATGCGCTAAATTTGATCGAGCAATTTAAAATTCAGGTCCTGCCCGTGGTCGAAAATGGCGTGCCCGCGGGGATCTTGCATATTCACGATCTAACGAGCTTAGGGCTAAAATAATGCAAAAGATGCGTCTGAATAAATTTATCTCCCATAACACCGGCTACTCACGCCGTGAGGCGGACGAGCTGATCAAGCAGGGCAAGGTTAGTATTAACGGCCGCGTCGTTAGCGATTTTATAGAAGTTAGCGGCGAGGAGAAGATCCGCATCGGCTCGCGCCCTATCAAGCCCAAGACGGAATTTACGATGATCGTTTATAACAAACGCAAAGGCGAGTTAGTTACTAAAAAGGACGATCGCGGCAGGCGGACGATTTACGATAGCTTGCCGGAGGGATTTAGTAGATTTGTTAGCGTAGGGCGTTTGGATTTTGCAAGCGAGGGGCTTTTACTGCTGACCGATGCGCCCGCAATCGCTACGGCGCTGATGAACAGCGACATCGAGCGAGAGTACTATCTAAAGGTAAAAGGCGAGGTGGGGGATGAGGTGGTAACGGCGATTCGCGAGGGCTTTTTCGCCGCAGATGCGAGCAAAGGTGCGCACGCCAAAAGCAAGATCAAATCGATGGAATTTAAACCATTCCTGGGCTATCGCATAATGCCTAGCAGCGGCGGCTATACGAAGATCAAGGCGATCATCAACGAGGGTCAAAACCGCGAGTTGCGTAGATTTTTCGGTTATTTTGATCTGGACGTTGTGGAGCTTAAGCGCACGGCATTCGGCAGAATGACGCTTGGAACGCTAAAGCCCGGCAAATGGCGCTATTTTGATCAGGGCGAATACGAAGACCTGCGCGATTTTTTGAAAGAAAACAAAATCCGCTATTAAATTTAAGGAGGCGAAATGAGTTCAAAGACAAACGCCGCGCGCGTACTGGACGGTCTGAAAATCCCCTACGAGATCAAAGAATATGCGGTGGATCCTTTAAATTTAGATGCGGTGCACGTGGCAAACAGCGTAAACGAGCCGATCGAGCGGGTCTATAAAACGATAGTTTGCACGGCGGATCACGAATACGTCGTGGCCTGCCTGCAAGGCGATCTAAATCTGGATCTCAAGGCGCTCGCGCACATCTGCGGCGCAAAGCGCTGCGAGCTGATGGATTTGAAGGATTTACAAAAGGTAACGGGCTATGTCAGGGGCGGCTGCTCACCGCTTGGGATGAAAAAGCACTTCCGCACCTTCATCGATGAAAAAGCGCTAACGCAGGAGAAAATTTACGTTAGTGCAGGCGTGCGAGGAAAACAGATTGCTCTCGCGCCGAAGGACCTCGCCGCCGCTACCGAAGCGCAAATTTGTAAAATTACTCACGACTAACGCAGCGTTACTTTTGCCGCCGTTTGCATAAGTAACGCCTGCGGCAAGCTAGCCAAAATTTACGCTGCGAAATTTAGACTTTTAAATTTGGCGTTGCGCTGCTTGTTAAAACAAGCTCCTGTACGCCGAGAAAATACAAATCAAATTAGTTTTATAAATTTTATTGTTAAAATTCTAAGTGCCGCACACCGCAAAATAGCTCAAACGAGATGACGGGCACGCGGGGCGGCAAAGCAAACCTCTCTTTAAAAGGACATGCTTTGTGCGCGCTGTATTTTGCTCGCTATAAAATTTAGCCTTTCGGTGCTCGCATTATTTGCGATAAAATTTTAAAATTTCATCGCAAATTTTATACGCCTCGCGCCTATTTTTTGAAAAGCTCAGATACGTTCGGGGCTTGCTTTTCTTGCTCGCTAGCGGCGAAAAATTCCGCTTTAGCGAAGTTGAAAACGCTGGCGATGATGTTAGTAGGAAACATCTCGCAGGCGTTATTATAAACTGTAACGGCGCCGTTATAAGCGCGGCGTGCAGCACTGATCTGCTCCTCGCACTCGCCTAATGCGTTTTGTAGCTTGGCAAACGATTCGTTAGCTTTGAGGTTCGGATACGCTTCTACTGCAATGCGGATCTGCCCCAAAAGAGCCGAAATTTCGCTATTTAGCTTAAATTTATCCGCGTTAGAAGCCGCGTTGATCGCTTGCGAGCGAAGTTCGCTAACGCGCGTTAGCACGGCGTTTTCGTGGCTCATATATTCGCGCGTGGTGCTAACTAAATTTGGGATGAGGTCGTAGCGCTTTTTAAGTTGTGTATCGACTGTGGAAGCGATATTTCGCACCTGGTTGCGCTTGGCTATGAACGAGTTATAAACGCCCACTAACGCCAAAACTAACAAAACTATGACGACCAATAAAATCAAAGCCGCATTCATTTTCTCTCCTTTTGAAGTATTTCAATTAAAAATAAGAATATTTAGCTATACTGCCATTTCTTTATTCGTGTCAAGGTAGCTCAGCTGGTTAGAGCGCTGGTCTCATAAGCCGGAGGTCGAGAGTTCAAGTCTCTCTCTTGACACCATCTTTAATTCCTTTAAGAGCCGCAACGGCGCCCCAAAAAGTTCGAGATTATATCTTACTTATACTTGAAAAATAATGAAAATTAGTAAAAGCATAAAATTTACCTTCGGGCAAATGTGAGTTTTTTTGAATTTGTTGCTCCGTCTCTAAAAGATAAATTTATGCAAAGTATCTTTACCTACGAGCCTTTAAGATATTTTGGCAAAAATTTTTTATTCGAGTCTCTTTCGCGTTTTCACATCGGTAATCCGTATCAGCATAACCTATCATATTCCGCGCAAATTCACACTATTTAGCTAAATTTTTTGATATAATCTCCCGCTCTAAAAGCTAAAATTTAAAGGAAACATATGAAATTTATTTCTCACAAAATTTTAAAAAGCGCGGTTTTGCTGGCGGCATTGGGATCTTTTGCGACTTGCGGCGCCGAGACGCAGCAGCCTAGCGGCTACGCCATAAGCGGCGCAGCGCTATCGGCGATAGAGGAGGACAATAGAGCAAAAGAAAATTATCTAGTCATCGACGTCAGAAGCGCGGATGAGTACGCCGCAGGCCACGTGAAGCACGCGATCAACATCCCGCTTGGAGAGCTTGAAAGCAGGCTGGATGAGATAAACGCCTACAAGGATAAAAACGTCGTGCTTTATTGCAATACGGGTAACCGCAGCGGCAAGGCGTTTGATCTGCTTAAACAAAAGGGTTTCAATGTGCTTATGAACGCGCCCGGCGTAAAGCAGTACGACTACGAGCTGTATAAGGTCGGCAGCATAAACGCGGAGGGGTTTTTGAAAATAGCAAATGATCCAAACGTGCTGATCATCGACGCTAGGCAGAAGCAGGACTACGATGCAGGGCATATGAAAGGCGCGATAAATATCCCATACGGCGAGCCTTTAGAAAACTACAAGGACGTGCTTGAGGCCAATAAAGACAAAAAGATGATCACACACTGCTACAGCGGCAACCGTAGCGCCAAGCTCGCCAAAGCCCTAAACGAACGAGGCTACAACGTCACAAATCTACTCGACGGCACGAAAGAGTATAATTACGAGCTAGTGAAATAGATCGAAATTTGGGCTTTTAAAGTAAAATTTTAAAAGCCAAATCCATAACATTATTTTTTCGCAATATTTATATATTAGAGGGGGTGCTCTAAAATTTTCTTACGCTTTTCCCAGTCGTTCATATAAAGAAACAAATAATCGTAAAATTGTTTGGAGTGACTTGGGTGCACCAAATGAACAAGTTCATGAAAAATTACATATTCGATACATGCTTTTGGTTTTTTTATAAGCTCTATGTTTAAATTTATATATGATTTATATGGATTGCAGCTCCCCCATCTTGTTTTCATCTGTCTTATTTTTACGCTTTTGATATCTTGTTTTACTATCTTGTTAAACTCTTGCAAGATGTTAAAAAAATATAGCATCGCCTTTTCATGATACCACTCATAAACTAAATTTTCTTTTCGCTTTAGGTTGCTTTTATCTTTTACAAATAGCTCTAGATAACCCCTTTGAAGCTTTACGCACTCCTCCTCAGATTGCACCACTTTTAGCCTATAACTTCGCCCAAGATATCTAAAATCCTCGCCGCTTACGTACTCTTTTTGCGGTGTCTTAAATGAGGCAAAAAACGCGCGCTTTTGCGCTATCCACTTGGCTCTTTTTTCTATGATAAATTTTATATGCTCATCGCTTGCGGCTTTTGGCGCAGTTAGGATCGCTTCGCCATTTGGCATAACTTTTAAGGTGATATTTTTCACCTCTTTTTTGATGATTTTCACCTCATTTGACATAAAAGCTTATCCCTATGCCTCGGATAGTTTGGTAAATTTTCTCCTTCTCATCGATAGAAACGTCGTATTCGTCCTCTACCTCCCAAAGAGCGTCTTCCATCGCGCTTGTTATCTCGTTTTCCACGTCCATATTTTTGTGCCATTCTGGTTTCTTTGAGGCCTGCTCGTAAATTTCATAAAATTTCATACTCAAATTTTTAGCGACCGTCTCTATATCCGCAAGCTCCACATTGCCTAAAATATCAAGCAAGTTATCATAAATGGCAAACAAAATTTCCTTGCCATTAAACTCTTTTGGATATCTATCTTCATTTGGTTTTAAAGCCCCTGTTATCAGATCTTTTAGCTGTTTTGCTTTGGCAAGTTTTTCCTCTTCGCTAAGTCTTTTAGCCTTATACTCGTCGATGACGTCTTGTATCTGTTTGGCTATTGATTTATAAAACGCCGGATTTGACTCCATTTTCTCTTTTACCACCGCGCTTACGGCTCTGATTATCGTATCGGCTTTTGCGTTTTTGCCTTCGACTCTTTGCACCTCATCATCAAATTCCGTCTCAAAGATATTCACGAGTTTTGTAAGCTCATTGACCTCTTTTGCGCTCACATAAGTATCAAGTAGCTTTTGCATCTGCGCTTCGTATTTACCAAAATCGCAAGCCTCGTGATATCTTAGTTGCACCGCCTTTCTTAGTTCGTTATAAAATTTAACCCTTTGCTTATAAGCTTTTATTTCCTCTTCGCTTAAGATATCGCAAATTTTCTCACTCGAAAGCGCTAGTTTAAAAGCTCTAGCAAACTGCGACAGCCACTCTTTAAAGTCGTCTCTTTTTTGCACATCCTCTAAAACCGCCACATAACTCTCCAAGTCATCTTTAAATTTTACGCCGCTAAAAAGCCCATCCAAATGAGTATAGTAGGTCTTAGCCTTTATTATCTCGCTTCTTACGTCTATTACGGCTCCAGTTAGATCCTCCGGGTCAAAGCCGCTTAGCGACGCGTAGCTAGTAAGCGCCTCATCAAGCTCGCCCAAAAGCCCTCTATAATCAATAATGTAGCCATAATCTTTTCCGTCATAAAGCCTATTTACTCTAGCTATCGCTTGAAGCAGATTATGCTCTTTTAGCTGTTTATCTATATAAAGCGTACTTGCTCTTGGTGCGTCAAATCCCGTTAAAAGCTTATCTACGACGATAAGCAAATCTATCTCGTCGCCATAAACAAATTCGTCTTTTACGTACTTTAGATACGCCTCCTCGCTGCCGTACTCTTTTATAGTCTCTTGCCACGCCTTTGCGACGTACTCTTTATGTCCGCCCTCAAGTTCCTCGTGCTCGTTGCTTGTATCGCGTAGGCACTCCGCAACTCTGCAAATTCTTCAAAAATTTGATGATATTTTATGGCGTCGTATTTTCTTTGTGTTGCAAGCATCGCCTTAAAGCCGCCTTTTGCCATCTTTAAACTCTTTTTAAAATGCTCATTTATATCAACCGCTATGAGCTCTAGCCTTTGTTCGCTCGAAGCCACACGCTCAAACCTCGCCCACTTTTGTTGCAAGTCCCTTTTGGCTTCATCGCTTAGCTCTCTTGATATAAGGTCAAATTTCCTAGTTAGCCCATCAGCGTCTAGCACCTCTTGGCCCACGTATCGCCCCTCGTAAAGTAGCGGTAAAACAGCTCCGTCTTTTACGGCGTCGTCTATCGTATATCTATGTATCTCTCCGCCAAATTTAGCAAAGCTATTTTTCTCGCGCTTTAAAAGCGGAGTGCCGGTAAATCCTATATAACAAGCAAGAGGCAACGCCTTTTTCATCGCCTTATGCAGATCGCCGCCTTGCGTACGGTGGCTCTCATCCACTAGCACAAATATATCGCTATCTCTTATCACCACTTTTTGGCTTTGCACCTTTTCAAATTTATGCACGAGCGTAGTTATCACGCCAACCCCGCTTTGTAGCTTTTCTATCAGATCGCTTCCGCTACTTGCTCTGCCCGCTTTTATATCCGTGTTTTTAAAAGTTTCGTGTATCTGTTCATCTAGATCTATCCTGTCGGTTACGACGACAACCTTTGAGTTTGTATAAATTTGCTTTAAAAGCTTCGTTAGCATTACCATTGTAAGAGATTTGCCGCTTCCTTGCGTGTGCCAGATGAGTCCGCCCATTCTTGCGCCATCTTCTAGCGTCGCCACCCTCTTTAGCGTCTCTTCTATCGCAAAAAACTGCTGATATCTGCAAACCTTTTTCACTCTTTTATCAAACAATACATAGCACCTAATAAGCCTTAGCAGCCTATCTCTAGACAACAGCGAAAAGAGCGTAGTATCAAGAACACATATCTTTCTATCTTTTATGATATCCTCTAGGATTTTATTTGCTTTTGCCTCATCTTGCTCTTTCCACACGCTATAAAATTTAAACGGCGTGCCCGTTGTGCCGTATCTTGCCTCACTGCCGTTTGCCGCGATAGTTAGCTGGATGTATTTAAAAAGATGCGCTATTTCCTCTTTGCCCTGCTCTTTTTCTAGCTGTTTTATGCCGTTTTCTAGGCTCACGCTTGATTTTTTAAGCTCGATCACGACTATTGGTATGCCGTTTATAAAAAGCACGAGATCAGGCCTTCTGTGTTTTTGTATCTCGCCTTGATTTATCCTGCTTACTTCAAACTCCTCCGTTACATAAAAGTCGTTGTTTTGTAAATTTTCAAAGTCTATAAATTTAAAAGAGAAGCTCCTTTTTGTGCCGTCTTCTAAATTTTCTTCTAAACTGGTGCCGAGCAATAGCAAATTCGTGATCCTTTCATTTGCGATCATTAGCCCTTCGTTTAAAGACACTCCCGCTAGCTCATCGGCCGCTTTTATATACTGCTTTGGCTAAATTTATATCGCTTGCCCTTATACTCGTAGCCGTTTATCTCGTCAAGCTTTTTGGTTAAAATTTCCCTAAACAAAACCTCGCTAGATTTAGAGCCGCGAAGCTTTAAATTTTCCTCTCTGCTTATAAATTTATAGCCCAAGCTTTGAAGCAAATTTATGCTGTTTTGCTGGATTTTGTTTTCTGAAGTATCGGGGGTCATTTTTTATTCCTATTTCAATTTAACTATTTTCTATTATCTCGTTTCCACTTGCCAACAAATGCTGTTCTGTTATGGCACCAGTATAATGTTGCTCAAAAAATATTTCTATTAAGCTAGTAAGATGTTTGTTTTCTTTTATAATAAATCTATTATCTTTATATTCAAGCTTACTAGAAATACTATATTTATCCATATAAAGTTTTATTGAATTTTCTTTTCCTTTAAATTTTTCAAGTATATTATTATCAAGTATATATTTTAATTTCTTGCTATTTCT
>CAJPSJ010000016.1 GCA_905373295.1 uncultured Campylobacter sp.
GACCTACGCCGAGCGCAAGGTGCTTGCCTTTATGCAGCGCAGGATCGGGCCCTCTATGGTCGGGCCTGCGGGACTTTTGCAGGTTGGCGCGGATATGATAAAGCTTTTTACCAAAGAGGACGCGATCCCTGCGCGGGCGAATAAGCTTCTTTTCAAAATCGCGCCGATAATCTCTGCTACCGGGGCTTTCGTGGCGCTTTCGGTAGTGCCGCTGCTGCCGGAGTTTACGATCGGCGGGCGGACGATCCAGCCGATTTTAAGCGATATAAATGTGGGAATTTTATTCCTGCTCGGAGCTAGCGGCACCTGCGTTTACGGACTGCTGATCGGAGGGCTTGCGAGCTACAATAAATGGGGCACGATAGGCGCGTTTCGCGCGTTTTTGCAGATCACCTGCTTTGAGGTGATAAACGGCCTTAGCCTGATCCCTATCGTGATGATCACGGGCTCGCTCTCGCTCATCGACATCGTAAGCGCGCAAAGCGGCGGCATTGATAAGTGGTTTATCTGGAAAGAGCCCGTTTGCTTCGCGCTCTTTCTCATCGCAGCCTTTGTAGAGTGCAACCGCACGCCGCTGTGTCTTACCGAAAACGAAACCGAGATCGTAGCGGGCGCGGGTACGGCATATTCGGGTATGCGCTGGGGTATGTTTTTTATCGGCGAATACGCCAATATCATAACCTACTCAGTCGTTACGACGCTGCTGTTTTTGGGCGGATTCAACGCGTTTTGGTTTATCCCTGGCGGCGTTATGATGGTATTAAAATCAAGCCTCGTGTTTTTCTGCTTCCTATGGGCGCGCGCGGCGTGGCCGCATCTGCGCCCCGATCAGCTGATGGGGCTTTGCTGGAAAGTCTGCATGCCGTTAGCTCTTGCTTGCGTGCTAATTACCGCGCTAGCGATCGTTTAAGGAGGGTACGATGGCAAGATACGCCCAGATCGACAAAAGAGCCCCTATTAAATCCGGCGGCGATAAGCTTCGCAGATTCCTAGCCCGCACCTTTAACGGCGAGCTTTTCGTGGGGCTGTGGGTCGTTTTGCGAAATATGTTTAAGCGCGGCGGCTCGCACACGCTTCGATATCCTATGGAAAAATTTGTCATGCCGCCTAGATACCGTGGCGTGCACAAGCTTATGCGCCTGCTTGAAAGCGGCAGCGAACGCTGCATCGGATGCGGTTTGTGCGAGAAGATCTGCGTGGCAAACTGCATCGCGATGGAGACCAGCCTCGGCAGCGACGGCCGCAAAAAGGTAGATAACTACTCGATAAATTTAGGGCGCTGCGTCTACTGCGGGCTTTGCTCGGACGTCTGCCCCGAGATCGCTATCGTGCATGGCTGCGAATATGAGCTTGCGAGCGAACAGCGCGCGTATTACGGCTTTAAAGAGGATCTTTTGATTCGCGGCGAAAATTTATGTTTAAACGGCGCGGCGCAGGAGTTTGCAGGCTACGGCAGCCTGGATGAAAACGCAGGCGCGCGGATCAAGGTGACGCCGAACGCTTATATAAAAAGCGACGCCGCAAGCGATGAGCTAAGCTTGAAGAGCGCGGATTCAAATTTAAAAAGCAGCGCCGCGGAAAGCTCCAAAAAAGAGGGCGCCGCTAGCGATAAAATTCTATTTTCAAAGGGCGCGGGCTTAAGCGGCGAAATTTTAGCCGAGCGGCAAGACGTCGGGCGGGCAAGCTTAAAGGAAAGCTCCGCCGCGGACGCCGAAAATTCTAAAGAAAATTCCGTTACGGACGCTCAAAATTCCGCGCCTGATTCGCAGCGAAATTCCAAAGAAAATCCCGTCTCTCAAAGCGCCGAAGATTCCGCTACGGATAGTAAAAATTTGGCGGAGAATTCTAAAGAAAATTTCGCTTCTCAAAGCGCCGAAGATTCCGCCACTCAAAGTAAAAATTTTAAAGATAATTCGGTTGCGCCGCACATCGAGAATTCTGTCGGTGAGCTTGCTACGAACGACGATTCTGCGGAAAAATCTAAAGAAAATTCCGCCATGCAAGACTCGGGGAGCTCCGCCGCGCGAGGTAAAAAATCTAAGGCAAATTCCAAAAAGAATTCCGCCGCGGACGTCGAGAATTCTACGCAAAGCTCCGCGCCGGATTCCGCTGTGCAGGGGGAGGAGCAATGATACAAACGCTTGCATTTTATTTTTTCAGCGCGGTTTGCCTGGCGCTTTTCGGCATCAGCGTTTTTAGCAAAAACGTCCTTTACGCCCTTAGCGCGCTGGCCGGCGGCATGGTCTTTATGAGCGGATTTTTCTTTTTGCTGGATGCGGAGTTTTTGGGCGTAGTGCAGATCATAGTCTACACTGGCGCCGTGATCGTGCTTTACGGCTTCGCGCTGATGTTTTTGGGTGCAGATAAAAACGTAAGCGAGCCGAAAAAGGGGGCAAGGCTATTTTTTGCGCTTAGCGGCGTGATTGCATTTTTGCTCGTGATTATCGTGCTCGGCGCGGTGGTCGCAAACAACGTAGAAACGCTTAAAATTTTAAACACCGACGATACCGAGGCGCTTGGGATGATTATTTTTACGAAATATCTGGCGATTTTCGAGCTTGCCGCCGTGATGCTGCTCGTGGCGATGATCTGCGCTATCGTGCTTGCGCATAAGCAGATGGACGCGAGCCTGAGCTACGAAGAGAGCGAGGGGTAAAATGGGTCTAAATCACTATCTAATCGTCGCTGCGATGATGTTTGGGCTCGGGCTTGCGGGTATGATGAAGCGAAGAAATTTGATAATGCTCTTTTTTTCGAGCGAAATTTTATTAAACGCCGCAAATTTAGCCCTCGTAGCCGTGGCGAAATTTTACGACAACATAAACGGCGAAATTTTTGCGCTTTTCATCGTCGCGATCGCCGCGAGCGAGATGGCCGTGGGGCTTGGGCTGCTCATCTTGTGGTATAAGAAAACGGGCAGCATCGAACTTGACAGCTTCGTAAATTTTAAAAATCCTTCCAAGGACGGGCCGGATGCTTGATACCGTTTTTGTATGGCTCTTAATCGCCCTTTTCGCACCGCTTGCCTCGGCGATCTTCGCAGGCGTTTTCATTCGCGCCAAAGATAAGATGTTTATTGGCGTAGTCTGCTCGGCGCTGGTGATTTTAAGCACTATTGCGTCGCTTGCTTTGATGGAGCTCGTCTCTGACAACCGCCTAATCAGCGTAAATTTAGCCGATTTCATAAGCACGGGATTTTTGGACGCAAAATTTAGCTTTCTCATAGATAGCGTAAGTGCGGTGATGATGGTGGTCGTAGGCATCGTATCCAGCGTCGTGCACGTGTATTCGATCTACTATATGTGGGATGATGAAAATTTCTCTAAATTTTTCAGCTTCCTGGGGCTTTTCGTATTTTCGATGCTGGTTTTGGTAACAAGCGATAATTTTTTAGGACTTTTTATCGGCTGGGAAGGGGTCGGACTCTGCTCATGGCTGCTAATAGGCTTTTGGTATGATAGGAGCAATTACAGCTGGTGCGCCAATGAAGCTTTCATAATGAACCGCATCGCAGACCTTGGGATGTTGCTTGGAATTTTTCTAATATATTTAAATTTCGGCTCGTTGCGCTACGAGGTGGTATTTGCGAACGCAGCGGGCTTGGAGCCTGAAATTTTAACTCTGATCGCAGCACTTTTATTTATCGGCGCGATGGGCAAAAGCGCGCAGTTTCCGTTTCATACATGGCTTGCCGACGCGATGGCGGGTCCTACGCCCGTCTCCGCGCTCATTCACGCAGCGACGATGGTTACGGCGGGCGTTTATCTGGTAATCCGCGCAAACGCGATTTTCGCGCTCGCGCCAGAAGTAAGCGGCTTTATCGTCTGCTTGGGCGCCTTTGTGGCGGTCTTTGCGGCGTCGATGGCGCTGGTTCATAACGATCTTAAAAAGATCATCGCCTACTCCACGCTTTCGCAGCTTGGCTATATGTTCGTAGCCGCGGGGCTCGGGGCGTATTGGATCGCGCTATTTCATCTGGCGACGCACGCGTTTTTCAAAGCGCTTCTATTTTTGGGAGCGGGCAACGTAATGCACGCGATGAAAGACGATCTAAATATCCAAAATATGGGCGGATTATATAAGTTTATGCGGCCTACGGCGATTTTGATGTGCATAGGCTCGCTCGCGCTTTGCGGATTTTATCCGTTCGCGGGCTTTTTCTCAAAAGATAAAATTTTAGAAGCGGCGTGGAGCGCGGACGCGTATTTTATCTGGGCGTTGCTGTTTGCGGGCGCTGCGATGACGACATTTTACAGCGTACGACTAATAATGCTTGTGTTTTTCGGCAAGCAAAATTTTACCCACCATCCGCACGAGGCGAAAGGCTTTGCCCTTATCGCAATGGGCGTATTAGCCGTGCCTGCGGTGATAGCGGGCTTTTTCGAGCACGATTTTGCGGAGTTCGTGCTTAGCATATTGCCGGGATTTAAAATTTCGATCCCGCACGGCGTGGAGGTAATTTTGATCGCCATAACGCTAGCGATGATAAGTGCGGTGGCGATCGGCACGATTTGGACATACGGCAAGGGTAAATTTAGCCAAAATTTAAAGAACTGCAAATTTTATAAAATTTTGATCGCTCAGTATTTTATCCCGCAAATTTACGAGCGCGTGATCGTGCGCGGATACGCCAAGCTTAGCGAGATCTGTGCTAAATGCGACGGCGCGATCATAGACGCCAGTGTCGATCTGATCGCTCGCATCGCGGTAAAAGGCGGCGAAGGTGCGGATCGCGCAAGCAATAGCGGAGATTTGAGCGCAAATTTAAGGTGGATGGTTTTGGGATCTTTCATTTTGCTGATTTTGGCGTTTGCGCTGTGAGGTGGGCATGGAATACTTTTTAAGTTTGGTTATATTTTTTCCGGCGGTAGCTGCGGTTTTGGGCTTTTTGATCGACGAAGCGAGCATTAAGACCTACGCCGTTACGATGAGCTTTATAGAGTTCGTGCTTTCGCTTGTTTTGTGGATACTCTACGAGCCGGTGGACGGCATCGCGTTTAGCGTGCTGCACCCTTTCATAAGCGAATACGGCATCAGCTACTTCATCGGCGTGGACGGAATTTCGCTGTTTTTGGTGATCCTAAGCACGCTGGTTACATTTTTGGCGCTGCTTAGCCTAAGTATCAAAGAGCGCGCCAAAAATTTAATCATCTGCATTTTGTTTTTAGAGATGACGATGGTGGGCGTTTTCGTGGCGCTGGATGCGATTTTGTTTTACATCTTTTGGGAGCTTTCGCTAATTCCAATGCTCTACATCATCGGCGCGTGGGGCAGCGGCAAGAGAATTTACGCCGCGGTGAAATTTTTCATCTACACCTTTCTAGGTTCGATGTTTCTACTCGTAGGACTCGTAGCGATGAGCTATTTCTATCACGAGGCTACGGGCGAGTATAGCTTTAATATCCTAAACTGGCAGAGCTTATCGCTGCCGCTTAGCACGCAAATTCCTCTATTTTTGGCATTTTCGGTCGCTTTTGCGATCAAGACGCCTTGCTTTCCTTTTCATACCTGGCTTCCGTACGCGCACGGGCAGGCCCCTACGATAGGCTCGGTTCTGCTTGCCGCGGTGCTTCTTAAGATGGGCACCTACGGCTTTGTGCGATTTTCGCTGCCGCTATTTCCCGACGCGAGCGTGCATTTTAGTGGGATGATGTGCGCCGTAGCGATCGTTATGATCATCTATGCAAGCTTCATCGCCTTTGCGCAGAAGGATATAAAGCAGGTTATCGCGTATAGCTCGATCGCGCATATGGGCGTCATAATGCTTGGAATTTTTTCAATGAGTCGCGAAGGAATGAGCGGTGCGGTATTTTTGATGATAAGCCACGGTATCGTAAGCGGCGGGCTTTTTATGCTCGTAGGCTTTTTATACGACCGCAAGCATACGAAGCTTTTCAGCGAGTTCGGCGGGCTTGCGCGGGTGATGCCGCTTTATGCGTTTTGCTTTTGCGTCGTGCTGCTAGGCTCGATAGGACTTCCGCTTACGATCGGCTTTGTGGGAGAATTCTTAAGCCTTGCGGGGATTTTTAAAATAAGCTTTAGCTATGCGCTTTTGGGCGGACTCGGCATCATAATGGGCGCGATCTATTCGATGAATCTTTATAAAAAGACCTTCTTCGGCGCGCTCTTGCATGAGGAGAATAAAAAGCTAAGCGATCTAAACAGAACCGAGCTTTGCTCTATCATCCCGATCTGCGCGCTGGTAGTGGCGCTGGGCGTCGCGCCGAATTTGATGCTAAAGAGTATCGAGCCCAGCGTGACGCAAAGCCTTGAGCTGATGTTTAACAAAGCCTCTCAAACCGCGACTCGCGCCTATATGGAAAAAGCAAATTTTAAGGTAAGAAGCGATGCAAAATAATCTTTTAAATTTAGCCTCGATCGCGCCTATGGCGATACTCGGAGGATTTGCCCTGCTGATGCTCGCGGTTTCGCTTTTTGCGCGCACGCTATCGTATAAATTTTACGCCGTCATTACGATACTAGCACTAGCTCTCGGCTTTGGGCTCGTTTTTGGTTACAACAGCGGCATACGTGGGCTTTTTGACGTGATGCTAGTGGACGGAATCGCGACGCTATCGATGCTTATCATGCTCGCAGGCTCGATATTTTTCATCTTTCTATCTTTGGGTGCAAGAAGCGCGCACGAGTACCACACCGCGGAGTTTTTCGTGCTGTTTTTATTCGTGCTCGTGGGGTATGAGTTTATGGTCGCGAGCGAAAGCTTAATGATGATCCTCGTGGGACTTGAGACGGGCTCGCTGGCGCTTTATACGCTAATCGCTCTTCACAACCGCGCCAGATCAATCGAAGCGGCGCTAAAATACTTCATAATGGGTGCGCTGGGATCGGGGTTTTTCGCATTCGGTGCGGCGATGTTTTTTCTATCGACCGGCTCTATGGAAATTTCAAACATCGCGCAGATCGCCAAGAGTTCAAATTTACAAACCAATGTCTTGCTTTTCGCCGCCTGCTCATTTATGATCGTCTCGATAGGATTTAAGCTCTCGCTGATCCCGTTTCACACCTGGACGCCCGACGTTTACGATGGCGCGAGCTCGGCTATGGCGGGCTTTTTGTCCGTCGTGCCCAAGATCGCGGGCTTTGTCGTGGCGATCAGGCTATTTGAAGCGCTGCAAAGCATCGGCGTGCAGTGGCTAAACATCGTGCTCTACGCCGTAGCGGTGCTTACGATGAGCTTAGCGAACCTCATGGCGCTCGTACAGCGCGACGTCAAGCGGATGCTCGCTTTCAGCTCCATTTCGCACGCAGGCTTCGTGCTCTGCGCGATCGTGATCGGCTCGACGCAGGCAAACGCCGCACTTTTCACCTACTGGATCCTATATGCCGTCGCAAACCTCGGTGCGTTTGCGTTCATCTGGTGCGTGCGGCAAAGGCGCGCTCGCTCGTTAAATTTAAAATTTAAAACCCAAAGTTCCGCTTTAAATTTAAATGCAAACGGCGAGGGGAGTGAGAGCTTTATCTCAAACGCAAAGCCCGCTTTTTCGCAAAATCACGAGCCGAGCTCTGCCGGCAAGTTAAATTTAGGCGCGAGCGGACAAATTTCAGCCTGCGACGAGTGGAATTTTAAAGCGAGCGAGCAGAATTTTAAAGTAGGCGAGCAGAATTCCAAAGAAAACGAGCAAAATTTTAAAGCGAGCGAGCCCGGCGCGGAAGCGACCCTTTTTGGCACTGAAACTTGCGAGCCCGGCGCCGAAACTTTCGAGCAAAGCTCTAAATTTACAGCTCGCTTCGAGCATCCGTTTGAGAAATTTGACGGGCTGATCCGCACCCATCCGCTTTTTGCGCTATGCGCGGCGATCTTTATGCTCTCGCTTGCGGGCATTCCGCCGTTTAGCGTGTTTTGGGGCAAGATGTATCTGCTAAGCGCCGCGGTCAATTCTGGCTACTTTGCTCTCGCCGTCATCATGGCGGTAAATAGCGCGCTCGCGCTGTATTACTACCTGCGCCTCATCGTGCGTATGTTTTTGCATGAGCCGCAGGAGGACGCGGAGCTTGACGGCTCGCTGGGAGCGGTCTCGGTGCAGATAAAATTTGCCGTCGTGCTAGCTAGCGTGGCGTGCGTGCTGGCGCCGTTTTTAGTGAAATTCCTAACCGGCGCGGTAAATAATTTCGTCTTCTTAAGCGGGTATTGAGAGCTGTTTTTTTAAGGGAATGAGATGAAAAATTTCAAAGAGTGGCTAGATGATTTAAAATCAAGAGGGTTCATAGGTAAAGATGTAGAGCTTGCCAATATCGCGGAACATATTGATGAGGAAAATGGAAAATACATTATTAAAAATTTTTATGGCCCTCGCGCAATAGATCGCGTATTGAATTTAACTAAGATTATTTGCAAGCTTGAGGTAGAATTCCAAAATTGTGATTTTAGTAATCTATGTATATCGGGAACTATAGAGCAAAAAATAAGTTTTATCGGTTGTAAATTTAACGAAGCGGTTTCATTTGAAAATTCTAAATTTAAAAAATGCGTTTCGTTTGAGAAAACCGAATTTAACAGCATTGTTGACTTCTCAAATTGCATATTTGAAAAACAGGTAAATTTCGATAACTCTGACGAGAAAGAATATACAAAACCAATAAATTTTTCTAATGTTATATTCCAAGATAACGCTTATTTTAATAATATCGTATTTAATAATCGTGCGGACTTCCATGGGGCTATATTTAAAAAAATAGCATCTTTTTATGGCGTGCGATTTAAAGACTTTGTAAATTTTTCCGCCACTATATTTGAGGGGGATTTAAATTTAGTAAATTCTAAACTGGACTTTGAATATGAAGATTTGAAGAAAGCTATAACCAAAGCTGCAGAAAATAGCTCGATTAAAGAGGTGGCGAATGATTTCCGCGATAGTTTTAGGGTTTTAAAAAATATCGTAACTAAAACAGGGAATCATCTTGAGGCTATAAGGTATCGCGTTTCCGAATTGTATTGTAAGGAGATAGAGCTAGAGGACGATCTTAAAGATAAAGAATCTAAAGATCCTGCAAGAAAAAATATTAAAAATTTTATAGATTTAATGCTATTAAAACTTTATCGCGTTACGAGCGATCATCATTCAAATCTCGTAAAGATCATTAATTTTGCCGTCACTATCGTAGTGTTTTATGGGCTCTTAAATTGGTTTTTCCCTCGTTTGTATGTATGTTTGGAAGTCTGTTTGGAAAAAAGGGAGTTTTGCTTACAAGATCTGTTATTTTTTATTACTTTTATCTTTACAGCAGTTATGTTTGCAATTTGGATTATAAGGGCGGCCGCTCAAAGGTGGAAAAGTCTCGTAATTGTCCTAATACTTCCAATTTTTCTTATTGCTATGCTTCAACCTATGTCCAGATCTTTTTTACACTATTCATTTATGTCAGAATTAAATGATATCCTTAATACCGCAGGTGTATTTATTCTTATATTTTTGTTCCTTATTTGCGGATATACCTATATCTCTGAAAAGATGGGGTATGTAATTTCTTACGTTTTTCATATTTTTCTCTATGTTTGCTTTATAGTGTTTTTATTAATTAGGCCGGAACTTTTTAATCCATTTAGCGGGATATTTCAAAGCACAAAAATAGAGCCCGATAAATTTAGAAATTATGTATTAGAAAACAATGAAAGTGCACCAAAGGAAATTTTAGATTTAATAGAGACTAATAGCAGCAAAAATAAGGATTATAATATCAAATTGATTTCCGATCATCGTCTTAAAATTTTAAAGAAAATAGATAGTATAAATGATCAATCAAAGCCCAAAGCAAGATCAAATGTATTCAGTTATTTTTGCCCTTCTGCATATTTAGAAGAATCTAAAAATGATAAAAAATATGTGCAAATTTATAACATTCTTTTGGATGACGAAATTTCGGAAATATCTAAAAAAATATCAAAAGCGGGTTATTTGGTTTATACTTTTATTATGCTTTTGGTTATTTACTCTCTTACAAAAACGGCGCGTCGCAACTCCATCGTACCTAGTTAAACAGCATAGATCTTTCAAATCTCGCGGCGAAGGAGCTTTAAAATTTCACGCTCCAGCTCTTGCGGCGGCGCCGAAATTTTATCCGCGAACTGCGAGCGGTTGAAGGTGCGCTGGCGCTTTGCAAGCTGTACCGTGTGCAGGCTTACGAGCTGCTCGCACTGCGCCCGCGAGATCTGCCCGCGCAAAAGCTGCCCGCACTCCTTTAGCCCGATGCAGCCTAGCGCCCTGCACTCCGCACCGTAGCGAGCGAATAAAAACTCCGCTTCCTCCAAAAGCCCGCGCTCAAACATCGCCTTCGTGCGCGCCTCGATACGTCCTGCAAGCCACTGCTTGGGCGCGTCGATCTCAAAAATTTTAATATCCGAAATCACGGGCGGGGCGGTTTTTTCGCGCAGAAATTTACTCGGCGCCTCGCCGCAAAATTTATAGATGCTTAGCCATTTTCTTAACCGAAAGCTGTCCGCTGCGCTAAGCTTTGCGGCAAATTCCGGATCGATCCGCTGCGCTAGAGCGCAAATTTCATCGTTTGAAATTTCACTTTTAAAATCGGGAACCTTCGGCGCCAGCCCGCTTAACATCGCCTTTAGATAAAATCCGCTGCCGCCCGTGATTATCAAAGGCGCGCCGCTACGCTCTGCAAAAGCCCGCGCGGCTGCGTATTCTTTGATAAACCCGCCGACGCTGAAGTACTCGTTTGGATAGATTAAATTTACGCCGAAGTGCCTGATCTCGCGCAGCTGCTCCTCGCTTGGCTTAGCGCTTGCGATGTCGATTTGCCGGTAAATGCAGAGCGAATCGAGGCTTAAAATCACGGCGCCGATTTCTCGCGCGATACTTAGCGCAAGATCGCTTTTGCCGCTTGCTGTGGTGCCGATGATCGCGATCTGCGGGCTTGCGTGCGAGTTTTGATTTTGGTTCAAGGCGTTTCCTTTTGTAAATTTTTCGTTCAAATTATATCAAATTTAGAGCTATTCTTACTTTTTTTTGATACAATGGTGCCCAAAATAAGGGGCGAAATGGCTAAATTTAAAGAAATTTTATCCGATATCAACGAATTAATAGTTTTTAAACACTCGGTTTTCGCGCTACCGTTTATCTTTACGGCGATGATTACTGCAAGCAAGCTGCAAAACGGCTCGGTATGGTTCGGCTGGAAATTGCTTTTTTTGGGGATTTTATGTGCGGTGAGCGCGAGAAGCTTCGCGATGGCGCTAAATCGTTACTTGGACGAGGATATCGACCGCGCCAATCCGCGCTGCGCCTCGCGCCCTAGCGTGGACGGACGGATCGGACGCGGGAATTTGCTGCTTTTCATCATCGCAAACGCGGTGGTTTTCATAGCGGTTTCGGCGTTTATAAATCCTTTGGCGTTTAAGCTTTCGGTGCCGATTTTAGCGGCATTGGGTGGGTATTCGTATTTTAAGCGCTTTAGCGAGACCGCACATTTGATGCTAGGCTTTTGCTTGGGGCTTGCGCCGATTGCGGGCGCGATCGCCGTTAGCGGCACAATTCCGCTATGGTCGGCGCTGCTATGCCTCGGGGTAGTATTTTGGGTGGGCGGCTTTGATGTGCTGTATTCGCTTCAAGATATGGAATTTGACCGCACGGCAGGGCTTTACAGCATCCCTGCGCTTTACGGCAAGGAAGCGTCGATGTTTATCTCCAAAATTTTTCACGCCGTGGCGGTGCTTTTTTGGCTGTTGTTTTGCGCGGCGGCAAATTTAGGCTTTTTTGCCTATCTTGGCGTGGCTGCGTGCGCGACGATTTTGTACTTCGAGCATAGGATCGTGCGTAACGATTTTAGCAAGATCGATCGCGCGTTTTTTACGCTTAACGGCTACTTGGGCATTGCGTTTTTCGCTTTTATTTTTGTAAATTTATTTTAAGGAACCCCCTATGGATCTTAACACTATCATCATTTTAGGACTTTGCGTCGTTATATTTTTGATGTTTTTCGTCATATATTTTAAGGATAAGCAAGCGGATAAAAAATTCGAGCGATTTGATCAGGTATTGACCGATGCTATGCAGGAAAACTATCTGCTTAAAAAGAAGGTCGAGGAGCTAAAAGAGATGATCGATTCGGGCGGTAAAGTCGCTCCCAATATCGATATAAACGCGATTGCAGACGTAATCGACGAGACAATAGAGCAGAGACTAGATGTAGTGCCTACGATGATCGACGAGCGGGTAGAAAAGCAGATCAGACCGCTTCTGGATCGGCTTAAAGAGCTCATCGGCTCGGTAAGAAAATAGCCGGAGCAATATAAAAATAAAATTTTGCAAAATCGCTTTGTTTTTTATATAATCACCGCAAATTGATATTAAGGCAAAATATGCTAATTGATAAATTTGGACGAACGATCGATTATTTGCGCATTTCGGTTACGCAGCGGTGTAATTTCAGATGCAGATATTGCATGCCGAGCACGCCGTTTAACTGGGTGCCGCGAGAGAATATTTTAAGCTTTGAGGAGATGTTTTTATTCGTCAAGGTCGCGATCGACGGCGGCGTAAAAAAGATCCGTATAACCGGCGGCGAACCGCTGGTGCGAAAAGGGATCGAAGATTTTATAAAGATGATTGCGGATTATGCTCCGGACATCGATCTTGCGCTTACTACCAACGGATATTATCTCAAAAACTACGCGCGCGCCTTGAAAAACGCGGGGCTAAAACGCATCAATATGTCGCTTGACTCGCTGCGTCCGGAGCGAGCTAAATTTATAGCTCAGTGCGGCGTGCTTTATAACGTCTTAGAGGGTCTTGACGCCGCGCTTGAAGCGGGACTAAAGGTCAAGCTAAATACCGTAGCGCTAAAGGGGATCAACGACGACGAGCTGATCTATTTGCTGGAATTTGCCCGCGAGAAGGATTGTCAGATCCGCTTCATAGAATTTATGGAAAATACCCATGCCGGCGATCTTACAGGCTTAAAATCAAACGAAATTTTAGATATTTTAAGGCGTAAATTTATCTTTACCGCTCTGCCGAAATCGCAAAGCTCGCCCGCGTCGCTTTATGCGCTTGGAGACGGCTACACCTTCGGCATCATCGATCCGCACAAGCACGATTTTTGTGAGAGCTGCAATCGCATCAGATTAAGTGCCGAGGGGCTTTTGATCCCATGTCTTTACTTCGAGGACGCGCTAAGTATCAAAAAGGCGGTCAAAGAGGGCGACATCGCTGCAGCCGCCGAAATTTTGGCTAAAATTTTAGCGAATAAGCCCGAAAAAAACCGCTGGCAAACGGACGCTTCGAATGAAATTTCAAGCCGCGCATTTTACGAGACGGGCGGATGAGGCTCGTAGAGAGCTTTTTAAGTATCCAGGGCGAGGGCAAATACGCAGGCAGACTCGCGTTTTTCTTTCGCTTTTCAGGCTGTAATCTGCGCTGCGAGGGCTTCGGCGGCGAGCGCGTTTCGCCAAAGACCGGCGAGATCTTGCGCGGTTGCGATACGATCCGCGCGGTTTTTACAAATCACTTCGAGCACGAAGAAATTTTAAATTTAGCGCAGCTTTTGAATAAAATTCCAAATTTATCAGGTTTGTCCTGTTCCGCACCCGCATGCTCTGCGCCGGGTTTTTGCGCCGCGGAGTCTTTTTCTGAAAGCGATACGTTAAATTCCGCCGCCGCACAAACGCCTCCTCGTCCAAACGGTAACGCAGAAAAATCTTTAAATTTAACGAGCGAGAATTCTTTAAATTTCGCGGCACAAAATTCCTCAAATTTAAATCCGCAAAGCTCCGTTTCGCCGCAAATGGCTAAGCTTCATCAAAAGCCGATCATCGTTATCACCGGCGGCGAGCCGATGTTGCATCACAAAGAGGCGCTATTTTACGAGTTCGTCTGCGAGATGCTCGCGCGCGGACATGCGGTGCACTTCGAAACCAACGGTACGATTTTAGTGGATTTTGAAAAATTTCCCGCCTACAAAAGCTGCGTCTTTGCGGTCTCGCCTAAGCTTTCAAACTCCGCTGAGCCGCGTGAACGCAGGTTAAACTTCGCCGCGCTGCGAAGCTTAAAACAAAACGCGAAGGATAGCTTTTACAAGTTCGTCATCTCGCCCGAGTTTGACGCGCAGCCCGAGATCAGAGAAATTTTAGCGACGTGCGATGGCGAGGTTTATTGTATGCCGCGCGGCGCAGATCGTCGCGAGCTGGAAAGCGCCGCGCAATTTTGCGTGGATTTTTGCCTAAAAAACGGCTATAATTACTCCGATCGCCTGCATATTAGAATTTGGGGCGAGAAGGACGGGGTATGATAATCAGGAAATTATACGAATTCGAAAACGCTCACATCGTGCGCCTGTGCGGTTCGAAGCGGTGTCGCACGAGCATCCACGGCCACTCCTACAGATGCGAAATTTTGCTTAGCTCAAATTTTTTGGACGAAGCGGGGATGGTTTATGATTTCGGCTACATGAAGCTCGGTATCCGCGAACTAATCGATAGTTTTGACCACGCTACGACGATCTATGCGCGCGATGATGCGGGCTATATCGCGGATCTTAAAAAACACAGCGCGCGCTGGGTACAGATACCGCTAAATCCGAGTGCGGAGCAGTTTTGTAGAATTTTTTTCGTCCTTGTGGACCGACTTTTGAGCCTGACTCAGATGCAAAACGGCGAGCGCGAAGTAAAGCTTCACAGCGTCATCGTGCACGAAACGGCCACCGGCTACGCACAGTGCTTCCGCGAGGACGCCTACAACGCGCAGATGGGCGAGA
>CAJPSJ010000017.1 GCA_905373295.1 uncultured Campylobacter sp.
CCAAACCCCCACCCATCCCCCTACGACGCTTTAAGCGGTGCGGACTGCGTCCGCGCTGTATTTTCTATTGCGGTTCACGCCGCATGAAATTTTAGAATTTCAAATTGAGCTCTTGCACTTTAAATTTCAAATATAAAACGTGGACTAAATTTAAAGCCGAGGACAAATTTTAAAATCCCGCGGCGAAATTCTACGTTAAAAGCACCCGTGCTTTTGCAAAACCTTGGCGAAGGCATAGATGAAATGGGGCGAATTCCGTGTTGCTCGCATCCGCGTCTGAGGCGAAAAACTTTTGAGTCGAAGCTTAGAGCTAAACGAGTCTTTAAACTAAATCCTACAGCGAGACGATCTTTGAGCCGAAGCCCCCTTCTGCGGGCGTGCCGTCGCGAAAGCCCTTGACGCTGGGGTGCGATTTTAAAAACTCCTTGACCGCGAACGCGAGCTTGCCCGTGCCGATGCCGTGCTTGACGATGATCTCATCAAAGCCCATCACGAGGCTTTGGCTGATGAATTTATCAAGCCTGCTGATTGCTTCCTCGGCGCGCAGGCCGTGCAGATCGAGGCTCAGCGACGCAGAGGAGGGCTTTTGCACCTTGATGCTGATATTTTTTACGGGCGCGGGTGTCGCCGCACCGCTGCGCTTTAGCTCGCTAAGCGGTACGCGCAGCCTGATGCCATCGCTTAGCATCAGCGCCTGGGTTTTGCTGAGCGATAAAATTTCGCCCTTGATCTTGCCGTATTTTACGCGATCGCCCACCTTGAAGCTTTGCGGCTCGGGAGCGCTAAATTCGGGCTGCTGCACGGCCCGTGCGAGCTCGTTTGCGCGGTTTATGGCGCGCTGCTTTTCGCGCACGTCGCTTAGGCTCACGCTGCGTTTGGCCTCCGAAATGGCGCGGTAGTATTCGTTTTGCAGCCTTGAAAGCTCCGCCTTCAGCTCGCTTTGTGCGCGCTCGCGCTGATCTTTTAGAGCCTCGCTCAGCGCGTCTAATTTCTCCTCTTTTTGTTGCGTCTGAGCTAGTTTTTGTTTTAGCTCAAGCTCTAAATTTATCGCTTTTGAGATCGCTTCGTTCAGGTTTTCTTTGTTTTCGCCGTAGTTTTTGCGCGCCGCAGCGATCAAATTTTGCGCTATACCGTAGCGCAGCGCGGTTTCAAAGGCGTAGGATTTGCCGATCGTGCCCTTTAAAAACTCATATTTCGGCGCGCTGTTTTTCTCGTCGTAAAGCGCCGCTAGCAGCTCCACGCGCGGATCCTTCGCCAGCAGCATCGCTAGGCGCTTGTGATGCGTGGTGATGATCATCTTCACGTCGCCGCTTATCAGCTGCTCGATCATCGCGCCGTATAGGCTCGCAGCCTCCTCAAAATCGGTACCCAGCTCGATCTCATCGACGCCGATTAAAATTTCTTTGCGCCCGAACAGCTTGCTAAAGGCAACCATCCTGCCCGCAAAGGTTGAGATGTCGTTTTTGGAGTTTTGCGGATCCTCCATTATGAGCTCGAACTCTTTAAAGGTGCCGATGCGGCTGAGGCTTGCGCGAATAGGCATCGGAAGGAGGTATTTGGCTAACAGCGCCGCGCTTAGAATGCTTTTTAAAAGCATCGATTTTCCGCCCGCATTCACGCCGGTGATGAGCAGAATTTTGCCGCTAAATTCCACGCTCACGCGCTTTGGATTTTTAAGCGCGGGGTGGGCGAAGCTGTCTAGGACGATGTCGCGCGAGGACTCGGGCAGGACGAACTCATAATCGTTCGCTCTTGCCATCGCAGCGCGCGCAATCAGCGCATCGATCGTATCGAAGGCAGCGTTTATAAATTTCAGAAAAGCTAAATTCTTATTAAAAACCGCGCTGATCTGCTTGCAGTGCTCGAAAACGATCTGCTCTTTTTTATCCAAAATCGCGCTTTGAGCGGACTTCAGCGCCGCGATCGCGTCTGGAAGCACGTAAAAATAGCCTCCGCTTGAGCGCGCTACGACGCTGCCTTTTAGCACGTGATTAAAGCCACCGCGCACCAGCAGGGCCTCGGTGTCGCTTATGTAGTGGATCTGCGTGTCGGCGAGATAGGGCGAAAGGGCTTTGGAATAGATCAGCCTTTTTAGCGTCTGCTCGATCTCGTCACGCTTTATCTTAAACGCCTCGTTTAGCGCGCCGAAGCGCTCGTCTATCGCGTCGCGAAAGCCGCCCTGATCGTCGAAATAATCCTTTAGTTGCGCGATGGGCTGCGGGATCTCAATCTTTGCAAGCCAAGCGGCGAGTTTGCCTTCAAAAGGCTGCTTTTTGAGATACAAAAAATATCGGACGATCTTGCTGAACTCGTAAATTTCGCTGATATGAAGCACGCCGTGCTTTGAGATACGCATCAGCGCGTCGTCTAGGTTTGCAACGCTTTCGCACTGCGCGAGATCAAATTTCGTAAGCTCCGAAATTTTTTCAAAATTTAGCTTGCTATCGCCGCTTAAAAACAGCGGCTTTTCGCGCGCCAAAAAGCTTTTAAATTTCTCTAGATACTCGCCCAGATCGAGGCGCGTAAAGAGTTCGTCACTGATCATAAACGCACTCTTTAATCTTGTAGGTTTTGCCCTTAAACTCCGCGCCCGCGCTCTTTTTGGCGATGAAAGCGCCCAGCGAAAAGGAGTAGGTAAAGTTCTCCCGCGTCACGATCTGCGTGGAGCCTTGCTCTTTGTCTGCGGCGAAATTTTGCGTAGCTTTAGAATTTTGAGCGGAACCTTGCATGGAATTTTGCTCAGCTGCGTTAAAATTCTGCGCGAAGCTTTGCGGATCGGAGGTTTGCATGTCGCCTTGGTGCGCGGAATTTTGTGAAGCGGAGTTTCGCATACTTTCTTGGCTCGCGGAATTTTGCGGCGCGAGGTTCTGCGTATCGTTCTGCTGCGTAGAATTTTGCGAAGTAGGGCTTTGTGCGGAATTTTGTCCGTCCGAGACGGCGCCGTTTATTTGTGCAGCGGAAGCCTGCTCGTTCGTTTGGGCGGTTGAGCTTTGCGTAGCGGAAGCGACCTTGTCTTGCGCGTTTAAATTTGCCTCACCGGCTTGCGAGCCCAAATTTTTTGCATCCGCGCTGTGTTTTTCGGAGAAGGAATTTGCCGCGCCGCCGCATCTTAGCCGCGCGCCTGCGTTAAATTTAAACACCATCTCCTCTTCAAGCTTGGCGGATCGCTCGCTCGCGCTTTCGTAAAAATATGCCCCTGCGCACAGCAGAACGATCAGCGCCGTGGCGATGATTTTGGCCCTTTTGCTTAAAATTTCGTCCCGCACGAAAAAGATCGCCGCGATAAATAAAAATGCGAAAATAAACACCAAAAATCTCAAATTTTATCCTTGCCCGCCCGCAGCGGAGTTCGGCTCATAAATTCGGCGAGAGTTTTCAAGCTTAAAATTCTCCGCGCAGCTGGTAGGTGATGTCGCCCGCGCCAAATCCGATCACGAGCCCGTCGTTTATGATGTGGCGGACGCCGAAAATATCGCTAAATTCTATCTTTTCGCCGTTTCTAAAGACCCGCTCGGTAAATAGCGCCCCGAGCCCCTTAAATTCCTCTTTCAGATCGATGCCGTTGCTTGGCTCGCCCGCGGCGTAAACGGGCAGTACGACTAACTCCTCCACGCCCGCAAAGCACTCTTTGAAAGCGTTTAAATTCGCCTTGAGCCTGCTGAAGCGGTGCGGCTGAAAGATCGCCGTGATCTTGCTAAGCCCTAGCAAGCTAGCGTATTCGCGCGCGCTTTGCAGCGTCGCTCTGATCTCGGTGGGGTGGTGGCCGTAGTCGTCTATGAGCACGAAGTTTGGGGTGGCGCACAGGATGTCGAAGCGCTTTTTGATCCCTTGGTAATTCAGTAAATTTTTGCGGATCTGCTCTAGTCCCGTCTCGCACGCCGCGGCCAGGATCGCTAGCGACGCATCGATCGCGATGTGCCTTCCTAGCCCGTAAACCTCGAAGCGTCCGAGCTCTTTAAGATTAAAGCTCATGAACGGCTGATGATCGCGCAGCAGCACCTTCAGATCCGTTATGTCGCGCGAAGGAAAGAGCTTGATACAGCCGAGCTTAATGGAGCTTAAAAACTCATCCTCGGCGTTTATCACGCGGATCTTGGCGCGCTCCAAAAAGCCGCGATACGCCGCGTGAAATTTATCCAAATCGTTGTCGTAATGATCCATATGCTCGGGCTCGGCGTTGGTAACGACCGCGACGTAGGGGTTGGAATTTAAAAAGCTAGAATCGCTCTCGTCGGCTTCGAAGATGATGTTTTCGCTGTTTTCATATTTCATATTCGAGCCGAACTGCTTGGAGATCGCGCCGATGATGACCGAGCCGTCTATCAGCGCCGAGGTTATCGCGCTCGTGGTGCTTTTGCCGTGCGCGCCGGCGACTGCGAAGACGCGCTTGTCTTTTAGTACGAAGGGCAGGGCCTCCTTGCGCGAGAGGCAGACTATCCCTTTTTTGCGCGCGGCTTGCAGCTCGACGTTGTCCTCTTTGATCGCGGCGGAGTAGATGACGATCTCCTGATCTTTGATCGCCGAAGCGTCGTGCGGAGTGATGATCTCCATGCCGTCCGCTCTTAGCTTGTAGGTCGTCTCGCTCTCTTTGATATCAGAGCCTGAGATGATAAAATTTTTCTCGTGTAAAAATCTCGCTAATGCCGATATTCCTATGCCGCCGATGCCGATAAAATGAACCTTTTTCACCTTTTTCCTTAAATAATTACGTTTAAATTTTTAAATCCCGCGTGGGCGAAATTTAAAAATTTAAACCATTCCGCGCGCCTTGAAAAGCGCCTTTAAATTTTACGAGCTCGCAGCGTTGCGCAACCCCATCTCGCTACTTCCAAATCCGCTTTTAAAATTTAGCGCCTGAAATTCGCCGCTTAAAATTTCATCTTTTAAAATTTAGCGCTCGAAATTCCTCACTCAAAACTCCGCTTTGAAACGGGGCGCTTAAATTTTACGGCTCAAACTCGCCGTTAAAACCTTGTGGCGAGCGGGGCTGCCGCCGTGCCTGCCGCATCGCTTCGCGCACCAAAGTCGCGTAAATTTTATAAATTTCATCGCGTTCATCGCACGTCCACTATTTAAATTTAACGCCTAAAATTTTGCCGCTTTGCGTTTTAAATTTAGCCGATAAATTTACCCGCATAAATTTAAGATTTCGTCGAAATTTTAAATATCGGTACGCCCGTTGATCGCCTTTATTAGCGAGAGCATATCGACGTTGTCTAAGCTCACGCCCGTAGGCACGCCTTGAGCGAGCTTGGTAAATTTCAAGCTTAGATCCGCGAGCTTGTCCTCGACGTAGAGCATGATCCCGTCGGAGTTGATGCCGGGCGTCAGCGCAAATATGAGCTCGCGCGCGCCGTTTTGCTCCACCATGGCGCGCAGCGCCGCGATCTTATCTTCGTCAGCGGCGTCTAGCACGAAGTAGCGGCCGTTGTAAATTTTATTGCCCTCTAAAATAAAGATATCTTTTGGGTTTTCGACGATGCAAATTTTATCGCTCTCGCGCTCGTCGTCGGCGCAGTATTCGCAGATCTCGCCCTCGCATACCGCACCGCAGATGCGGCATCTATGCAGTCCGCGCACCGCCTCTTCGATATTGTGCGCTAAATTTAGCCCCAGAAAGGAGTTTTGCACGCTTACGTAGTAGGCAAAGCGCAGGGCGGATTTTTTGCCCACGCCGGGAAGCTTTTCAAAGCTTGCGACGAGCTCTTCGAACCTGTCTGTGCCGCTCATATAGCGCCCTTCGGCGAAAAGACGATCGAGAAATAGTGCGTGCCGTCGCTGTAATTGTACTCGAAGCGGAATTTGTGTAGCTCGCAAATTTTATCGATGATATAGAGCCCAAGCCCCATGCCGGTAGCTTTCTCGTCTTTATTTCTGATAAAAGCCTGCTTGTAATGCTCGAATGATTTTGCAAGCGCTGCGCCGCGGTTGGCGACGCTTACTTTATTTTCGTCGCAGATGATGCGGACTTTTTTATCGCCGGAGTATTTTAGGGCGTTATCGATCAAATTTTTAATCGCCAGCGCAAATAGCCCGAAATCCACGTTTATCACCGCATCGCACTCGATATCCGTGCTGATGAGCTCGTCCCAATTATCGAGCATCGACATATCTTTTACTTGCTCTAAAATGAGGCTGAAATGGTAGTCTTGATAGTTTAACGAGTAGCTTTTTGAGAGCAGTTGCTCGATTTTAGCAAACTCGTTGATTAAAATTTCAAGCCGCTCAAAGACATTGACGAGCCGCTCTTTTTGCGTTTCGTCATCGAGCATTTCGGTGATTAGCCTGCCCTTGCCGATCGGGGTTTTAAGCTCATGCATGATGGTGCGTAAAAACAGCTGGCGCGAGCGGATCAGCTCTTGAATTTTGGCAATCGCGTTGTTAAATTCCTGCGCGACCTGCCCGATCTCGTCTTCGCTATGCGTGGCGGCTAAATTTACGTCCAAGTTGCCCTGGGCGAATTTTTTGATATTTTTGCTTAGTTTTTTTAGCGGCGTAAAACTTCGCACGATCGATAGATAAAGCGAGATCAAAACCGCCATCGTAAGCAAAAACCCGACCCAAAGCGGATCGTTTAAATTCTTCGTGCCAAGGCTTTCGAAAACCACGACGAAAGAGTTGTTTTTTATATTTAAAAACAGCGAATTATTATACTCGACCGAGCTAAACTCGCCGATAGAGGTATCTTGGACGAAAAAAATTTTACCGCTCGTGATGATGTTTTGGATGATATTTTTGTCTTTTACAAGCTCCAAGCCATAGCTGGAGAAGTAGCGCTCAATATCGCTGGGAGGGGCATTACGCTTGTATAGCTCAAGTAGATTATTGACCGCATTTATTTGATTAGCCTGCATGCTGCCTAGAGCTCTATTCATCTGCATCCGTGCGAACGTGATGAAAAGCACGCAGACTAAGATGATCGCGATTACAAAAAAAACCGAAATTTTGGTGATTAAGGAGTGTTTCATCCGATGAGCTTGTAGCCGATACCGCGAACCGAAAAGATATGCTTAGGTGCTTTGGAACTGTCGCCGATCTTGGTGCGTAGGCGTCCGATGATGACATCTAAGCTCTTTGAATCCTTATCTTTTAGGCTCTTGCAATGGTATACGAGCTGCTCGCGAGATACCGAAAAGCTATGCTGCTTGATTAGGTATTCTAAAATTTCATACTCCGCAGGCGTTAATACGAGCGACTCCTCGCCGAAGTAAATTTCATGGCGCTTGTCGTCGATGCGAAATACGCTATCGGTGGCGGTTTCTTCCTTCTCGCTAGCTTTTTTATAGCGGCGAATTAAGCTCATAATGCGCGCGTGCATCTCTTTTGGATCATAAGGCTTTGGTAGATAATCGTCCGCGCCGATCTGAAGCCCCACGACGCGATCGCTCACGTCGCTTCTAGCCGAGCTGATAATGATCGGGATGTCGTATTTCTCGCGGATCTCTTTGCAGACTTCAAGTCCGTCCATTCCAGGAAGCGTAAGATCCAAAATCAGCAGATCGTAGTTTTTGATCCCTGCGCTAATGCCCAGATACGGGTCTTCGAAGTTCGTAACTTGGATGTTAAATTTAGCCAGATATTCGGTTAGAAGCTGTGCGAACTCGCTGTCGTCTTCTATCATCAATACATTTATCATTTTTTATCCTTTGCATCGTTGATTTGAAATTTTAAATATTGCATTATACATAAAAATAGTTAAGTCTTAACTTGAGTTTTATTAAATTTAGATAAAATTGCCCCTTTTGTATAGTTCAAGGAGAATTTCGTGCAAGAAGATTATTATGAAATTTTAGGCGTGGCGCGCGATGCCGACGCCGAGACGATAAAAAAGGCGTTTCGAAAGCTCGCTTTGCAATTCCATCCCGACCGCAACCAGGGCGACAAAGAGTCGGAGGAGAAATTTAAAAAGATCAACGAAGCGTATCAAATTTTAAGCGACGATCAAAAGCGCAGGATGTATGATCGCTACGGCAAAGAGGGCATCAGCGGCGCATACGGCGGCACGGGCGGCGGAGGATTTGATTTTAGCTCGATTTTCGGCGATTTTTTTGAGCAGGCATTCGGTGGAGGCGGTCGCTCACGCCCTAGCGATCCATACGGTATAGATACCGAACTGGCCGTAACGCTGGAGTTTAAAGAGGCTTTAGAGGGCGTACACAAGGAGATAAAATACAAGATCAAAAAGCCGTGCCCTACTTGCGACGCCACCGGCTCGAAGGATAAAAAGAAGCACACTTGCTCCGCTTGCGGCGGTACCGGGCGCGTCGCGGTCAGGCGCGGATATATGAGCTTCATCCAAAGCTGCTCCGAATGCGGCGGCACGGGCGAGATCGTAAAAGACAGGTGCAAGGATTGCGGCGGTAAGGGCTTTACCGAAGAGGACGTGAGCCTTAAATTTGACATTCCCGCAGGTATCGACGACGGACAGCGCGTGCGCCTGAGCGGCAAGGGCAACGTCTCCAAAACCGGCGAGATCGGGGATCTGTACGTGATAGTGCGCGTGAAGGAGGACAGCCACTTCCTGCGCGACGGAGACGACCTGTATATCGAGGTGCCGGTATTTTTCACGCAGGCGATCTTGGGCGAGGGTATCGAGGTGCCGACGCCGCGCGGCAAGGCGGAGCTGAAGCTCAAAGTAGGCACGAAGGACAAGCAGCGCTTCACGATCTACGGCGAGGGCGCGCCGAATATCCGCACCAAGAAAAACGGTGATCTGATCGTGCAGGTAAACGTCCAGACGCCTAAAAAATTGAACGAGAAGCAAGAGGCGCTTTTGCGCGAGCTTCAAGAAAGCTTCGGCAGCAAGGGCGGAGACGACGAGGGGATACTCGATAAAATCAAGAATTTTTTCAAGTAAACTGTCTTGATTTGTCTTGATTTGTCTTGCGCGGCGATTATTTAAGCTCTAGCTTAGCAGGCTGCGGAATTTTAAATTTAGCCGCTACCTGTTTGGCTCTCCCCACTGCTTGTTTGTTTGCTCGCTAGCCGTAGTTCATTTGATCGTAGCTTGCTTGATCTTCGCCCGCTGCTTTATGTGATTAGCGACTATCGTTTAGCCGCCGTTTGCTAAGCGCTCTCTGTTTGATCACGGCAAACACTGCGCGGGATAATGCTTGCGAGTAGAATTTTATCCGCGTCTGCGACGGTCTTTGAATGCTACTGCAGCGTTAAACGACGGCTCGGAGCGGTTCGCGCACCGCAAGCGACTACAAATTTAAAAAGGACGAAAATGGATCGCAAAAACGGATCTGCGAATTTCAGATCCGCGGACGATGAGATGTTTGCGTTTTTATCGAGCTTGGGCGATCGCTGGCAAGTAAGCGAGGGCGGAACGCGCTTTATAGAGGAAAATTTCGCCTTCGTCGGCTCCAAGCCCGTCTTGCGGGGTTTGAAAGATTATGCGACCGCGGACTGCCTGAGCTTTGCTGGTGCCAGAAGCTTCATAGGCGCAAATCTCGCGGTAAAAGCGAGGATTTTGAGCGGCGAAATCTGCTATCTGGGCGATAGTCTAACGAGCGCCGAGGTTAAATTTGCGCCCGAGTACTTTCACGATTTTTTAAAATTTATAATGGAGCAGGCCCCAGAACACCACTATTTTTTCAGTCCTACCGCGCGCTGGCTTCTGCTGGTTGCGATAGAGAAATACGTGGAATTTGCGGCTTTAGATTAGCGTTTGGATCCGCGAAAATTTGCGAAATTCTCCGCCTATGCCGCGCAAGATCGGGCAGGATGCTACGGCGTGGGGCGAAAGAGTAGTGAAAGATCGGTTGAAATTACGACCGTAAAGATCGTGCCGCAGCGGCGTGAAATTTAAACGGGCGCTCCGTTCGCGAACTAGCCCTTGCCTAGCTTGATACGTGCCCTAAAATCGGGCATGATCTGCGCGATGAGCGCGTAAAAATCCGCTCCGTGGTTTGCATGGATGAGGTGCGCGAGCTCGTGCAGCACGACGTATTCGACGAAGCGCGGATCCCGCTCTATCAGGCTTAGCGAGAAGTTGAGATAGCCCTTTGCGTGGTTGCAGCTGCCCCAGCGCGTCTGCATTTTGCGCACCCGCACCCGCGCGATCTTGCGGCCTATCCGCGGGGAAAATTTCGCGATATAGCGCAGATAAAGCTCAAGCGCAAAAGCCTTTTTAAACGTCGCAAACTCGTCCTCGCTCTCGCAAAAGATCGCGCCTTCCGATACGAAAATTTTATCTTTAAATTTAGAGCTTTGGATAAAATTTTTGATCGTAAAATCGGGCTCGTCGCACTCCGCCGCTTGCGCGCTTTGTGCTACATTTTGCGGCACGTTTTCGCTCGCGGCTTTTGAAATTTCTTCGCCCACGACCGAAATTCCTTCGCCCACGACAGAGCTAAAATTTAAAATTTCTCCGCTTGCAAAGGGTTTAAAATTTGAAATTCCCTCACCCGCGATAGGTTTAAATTTTAAAATTCCGTCCCTTGCGGCGGGGTTAAATTTTAAAATTTCGTCGCTTGAGGCGGAGTTAAATTTACCCGCATCGCTACTTTGTGAAACGCACCCGCCCGAGTGAAATTTTAAATTTTCACCGCAGGATTGCTCGAAAACATTTTGCGCCGCCGTATTTATAAACCCGCCGCTTTGTGGCACTTCTCTCTGTTGCGCTAGCCCTTGTATCGCATCGCCGTGCAGGTAAAATTTCAAATCCTCGCCCGCCGCGCCATTTTGCGAGGTGTGCCCGCCTGAGTGAAATTTTAAAATTTCACTTGCCGTGCCGCCCCCCGCACCGTAATTCATGCCGCCCGTGCCGTTATTTGCGCTGCCGCTCACATCGCCGCCCGCACCGCTTTGTAAATGAGCCGAATTTACGCTGCCCGCGTCACTATTCGCATCGCCATTCGCCCAGTTCACGCAGCCTTGCGTGCCGCCATTGTCTAAATTTTTATTCGCGCCGCAGTTTGCGCCGAGCTCAGCCTCGCGGCTAAATTTCAGCTTGTAAATTTTGCCTAAAATTCTAACCTGATCGCTCGCTAGTAGCTTACTTTGCAGCCGCTCTAGCGTTTGGCGGATCCAGCTTTCGTGCTTTAGGATGAAATTTTCTGCCTGCGCCGCGGTGTAGGAGCGCGGCACGCTCACGCTGATCTCGCAGTCCTTGTTAATGCGGATGCGCGCGTATTTCATCCGCTTAAAACGCAGACTGATCGGCAGATCTAGCAAATTTAGACTAACTTTTTGCTCTGCCATTTTTTACTTATCCATCGCGCCGTATTCGCGCTGCCGCGCAGCCACTCGTCGCAGAAAAACCCAATCCAAACACCCAAAATTCCATACCCCAGATGGATGCCCAAAAGCCAGCCCACGGGGATCGAGACGCCCCACATAAAGATCACGCCCATCGCAAAGGGAAACCTCGCGTCGCCGCTTGCGCGCAGGGCGTTTACAAACACGATATTAAGCGTCCGTCCGAACTCAAGCCCCAGCGTTAGGTAAAAAAGCGGCCGCATGACCTGCTTGTGCGCCTCGCTGAGGCTCAGTAGCTCCATGATCTGCTCGCGCGCTAAAAAGACGATCGCGACGAAAAGCGCCGTCGCCCCGAGCCCGAAGCGCAGTGCGGTAAATGTGTGTCGGTACGCCTCCTGCGGCTTGGCGGCGCCTACGAGGCGGCCTACGATCACTTCGTTTGCCATGCTGATCGCGCTTCCGCCGAAGAAGATGAATGATGAAATTTGAAAATAGATCGTCTGCACGGTAAGGCTCGCCTCGCCCATGCTCGCGACGAAGGCGAATGCGACGAGATACTGCACGATCCACAGCATGTTTTCGCCGGCGCTCGGAAGCCCTACGGATAGAATTTTGCGCAGCGTGGCGAGCTTGATCTTTAAAAACATCGTGAGGTAAAATTTTATCTTTAGCACCTTCGTGATGATGAGGAAGAATAAAAATACGCCGATCATGCGCCCCGCGATCGTGCTCACGCCGATGCCCTCAAGCCCGTAGTACGGCAGTCCGAACGGCCTAAAGAGCACGACGTAGTTGCTCGCGAGAGTTACTAGATTCATCACCACGGAGACTGCGATGATGAAATTTGCGTATCCGTAAACGCGCACGATAGCGCTAAGCACGATCGCGACGGCGTCTATCGCAAAGACGATGCTGATGACCTTAAGATAGATCGCGCTTTCGCTCAAAAGCTCGGCGGGCACCTGCAGCGCGCGGAGTAAAAACGGTGCGCAGCTAAAGACGAAAACGCCGCTGCAAAGCCCCACGAGCGCGTTAAATGCGATGCTCGTGTGGATCGCGCGCATCGCTAGGACTTTGTTTTTCGCCCCGAGCGCCTGCGCTACGAGTACCGAGCAGCCCACGGCTAGAAAGCCGAAAACGGTGATGAAGAGTAAAAATATCTCGTTGCCCGCCCCCAGCGCGCCTACCAGAGAGACGTCCACGCGTGAGATCATGTAGGTGTTGATAAACGTGGTCACTAGGCGCAAAAACATATCGACGTAGATTGCGAGCGAGAGCCTTAGTAGCGAGATTTCTTTCATATTTTGCCTTTATTTGGGGGAAATTGTAGCCGAAAATTCTTTTAGGTTTGCTTTTGTGCAGGGGGCGAGCGGAGTTGTTTTGTATGCCGCGCGGCATGCGTAGAATTTAAATTTACGGCGCCCGGCGCGAATATGCGGTGATTTAGCGCGGACGAGCGGTTGATTTCTTTGGCGCTGCGATGGCTACGAATGGGTGGTTTTGATAAACGGAGCGCGGAATTTTAAACGCAGATGTTTTTAAACGGGCGTCAAGCTATCTCACTAGATTTTGCTTAAATATCGCTAGGATAACGATCGTATCGTTAGGTTCGTCCATTAGATACGGGATTACGAAACCCTTGAATATGAAATCTCTAATTTTATTATCGTCAAAGCTTTTTGATCTACGAAATTTATACGGCATAAAGCCAAGCTCGCCTGCTCGCGCAAAAAGCTCGTTTTTAAAATTTTCCGCCGCATCCTCTGAGTGCTCTGCGATAAATTCTACTATCTTGCTAAGCTGCACAAGAAATCTTTTAGATTGGATTATTTTCAATTTTTCTAGCCCTTGCCTAGCTCCTCGAAGCCGCTTAGATCGCCGTTTGCGTATGATTTTAAATCTGCATCCATTCCGCTTTTTATCTCGTCGTAACTTTCGCTGGATTTAAACTCCGATAGAATCGTTTCTAAGCTTTTCTCGCTGCTTAGAGTGATCTGTGCGGAGGGATCAATTTTTAAAAAAAGCTTCTTAAAAGTTTCGAGAGTATCGCGATCGACGCCGCTTTGGATCTGCATAGTGATCATTTTGGCTCCTTAAATTTTAGCGATTATAGCAGCTCATAGCTAAATTTAAAATTCCAACCGTTTTAGAGCCAAAGCTCGATAAAATTTTAAAATTTATGCCCGCTAGATCGAATTTCGCTTCCTCATATGAACCGTGAAGTGCTCCGACGCGTCCTTAAAGCCGCACTTTTGCAGGAATTCTCCGGCGCCCTCAGCCTTGTGCAGAGGGGTCACGACAAAGGTGGTGGTGTGCGCAAAGCGCTTATTAAAGGCATTTACGAGCGCGGTGCCGATACCGCGCCTTTGATAATCCTTATGAACTATCACGCAGTAAAGATAGCTTGTAGCGAAGTTGTCGCGGTCGCAAAACGCCTCCAGCACCCCCACGGTCTTGCCTTGCGTTTTGGCAATCGCCACGTAATCATAGGTGCGCCACACCCTGTATGTCTCGTGCGGCGGAACGGAGGCTGCGTTTTGCTCCGTATCCCAGCCGATCGAGACCATTATCTCATCCATATCGCTAGGCTTAAAATCGGCGGAATTTTCTAAAATTTCAAACTCCATCTTCGCTCCTTAATTGAAATAACTTTTCAAATCGTAAGTATATCGCCGTAGCTTTAAAACGGCATTAAATATCATTTAACGGCTCTTTCGGCGAGGTCTAAATTTTAAAATTTAAAGGCGAGGCGGGGCGCTGTGCGTAAATTTAAACTCGAATTTAAAATTCTAACCATTTACCGCAATTTGATATAAACTCGGCAAAATTTTCCCAAGGATCCCCGATGCAAACGCTTGATTTTCACGTCCATCTGTTAAGCAAAGAGGTGCGCTTCGATCGCCCTTACGACAGGCTCGCGCTGCGCCTTTTCGGCAGGCGCTTCGGCATAGACGTATCGCGCGCGATCAAAGAACCATACGAGGCCTATGTGGACGCTCTTCTAGGAGGGCTTAGAGCTTCGAAATACGTTAAAAAGGCGGTGCTTTTCGGCGTGGATGCTAAATTTAGCGACGCGGGCGAGCTAATCCATCGCGATAAGACCGTCTGTGCGGACAACGACAGCGTGTTTGAAATTTATCAAAAAAACCCTGATCTCATCGTACCGTTTTTTAGCATCAATCCAAAGCGAGCAGACGCGCTAGATGAGATCGATCGCTGCTTCGAGCTCGGATTTAAGGGGGCGAAATTTTTACAAAACTATTGGGATCTGGATACGAGGCTGCCTCGCTACGTGCCGTATTTTGAAAAGCTCGCCAAGCTCGGCTTGCCGCTAGTGATCCACGTCGGCAACGAAAGCTCGGTGCCGAGCACTCGCCGCTGCGAGGCGCTGGAGATGATCTATGCACCGCTTGAGTTGGGCGTTACGACGGTGTGCGCGCAC